>SKNI01000081.1 GCA_007120615.1 Myxococcales bacterium
AATGTTCCATCTCCTCGCGGACGACCTCGCTTAGCCGCCGCGGGATTCCGTGATGGCCCGTATACTGAAAGATCATACTCAGCGCGGTGGAGGCGGCTCGCTTCTCGAGATGGGTGTGGTCGATCAAGACCAGATCGAGAGAATCTACAACCGAAGTGAACCACTCCGGTCGGGTCGGTTCGGCCAGATTTAGCACGGATACGTCCTAGTCAGTGGAGATGATAAAGGGGGGCATGAAGACGACTTCTCCGGCATTAAAATAGAGAGGCCACAGAAGAGAAGATTCCAATTCGCGCAGCGCTGCGGGAATCTCACCGTCTGGAATGGCCAGATCTTCGCCGGTTTCCAATCCCATTCGCGGAAGGAGGGTGGAGAATCGGGCTGCGATACCAGGGCTAAGGGTGGTGCCGCCGGCGCCGGTTCGATCAACATAGATGGCCTGTCCCGGTTGAAGCCCTGATAATTCTTCGGCCCGTTGCAGGGCGTCACTGAGGCCGCCGATCTGGTCGACCAGTTGGGCATTTTGTGCAGCAGCACCGGTCCAGACCCGTCCCCGAGCGACACTATCTATTTCATCGGCGGTGAGGGGGCGGGTGCGAGCAACTTGCTGTAGGAAAAGCTGGTAAAAATAGTCGATGGCCTGAGCAATCCCTTCTTTCTCGGAGTCGCTCCAGGGACGCCAGATGGAAAATCCACCGGCTCGTTCTCCGCGGGTCTCCAACTGGGAGTTGACCCCGAAGCGGTTGGCCAGCGACTCGATATTGACCTTGCCAGCAAAGATCCCGATGGAACCGGTCAGGGTCGTAGGGGTGGCGAAGATTTCATCAGCTCCAGCGGCTACATAATATCCCCCGCTGGCAGCGACATTACCCATGGAGGCGACGACCGGTTTGACTGTGGCCAGGTGGCGCAACTCCCGGAACATCAGATCGCTACCCACGGCGCTTCCACCACCGCTGTTGACACGGACCACTACGGCCTTCACCGAGCGGTCGCGTCGCAACCGGCGCAGAGTTCGGTTGATGGTCTCTGCCCCCGTTATTCCTCCCGACCCGAGGGGAGTGCTGCCGGACTCTCCATCGACGATGGTCCCATCAATATAAACGATGGCGATTTCAGGCTGGCCTCCCCAGCGCTTATCGGCGATTTCCACTCGCTGATAGCCGCGATCCAGGCCCAGAAGTCGACCGGTGCGCTCCTGGAGGCGCTCCTCCAACTCGTCGTTATAGACCAGCGCATCGACCAGTCCCCGGTCCAGGGCCTGAGCGGGCAGAAGTGGAGTTCGGTCGATGATGGTGCGAATCTCCTGGTCGGAGATGTCGCGCCCCTGGCCGATACGAGTGGTAAGTTCATCGTAGAGGGCGTCGAGGTACTCATTGGTCTGCTCCAGGGCGGGATCGCTGGGGCCGGGCATTACGAGGCTTTCGGGAGCGGATTTATAGTCGCCGATTCGCAAAAATTCGGCTTCGATTCCCATCCGATCCAGGAGTCCGGCAAAGGAGGTAAATTCGACCTGTAATCCCGTAGGAGCGTAAGGGGAGGTCGGAACCATCCAGATCTCCTGAGCCGCGCTGGCGGCGTAGACCGTGGTGGTATTTGACGAATGCATCAGGGCGAGGCTGCTCTTTCCAGATTCGTGAAGCCGGTCCATGGCCTGATGCAATTCCCAGAGTTGGCCGTAGCCGAGACTGAAGGAGCCGATATCTAAGATCACGCCGGATACGGCGGGATCTTCGGAGATCGCATTGATATCATTGATCAGCGATAGAAATGGGCGAGTAGGCGCCCCAAAAAGGCGCACCGAGGCCTGTTCAGTAAGGGTTTCATCCAGTGAAAGCCGAACCCATCGTTCACCGATGGTAAAAAGGGAGCGCTTCTGACGAGTTCCGGCCCAGATACGGTAGGAACCTCCCATCTCGCCCAGCGCTGCCTGCGCACCGGAGCCACCGGTGGAGATCTCAAGCCCGGCGGAAAACCCGTCGAAGGCCGGATCGATGGTGCTGGTCCGAAAGGGCATTGGCAATTCCACCATAGCGTGGCCGAAGAGGCGAAGCCCAGCCAGTGGTTCTGCGGCAATTCGGGGGCGATATTGCAGTGCTTCGGAGCCTTGAACCGAGTAGAAGTCAGTGTCCAACACCAGTCGTCCGTCGAAGAATCGCAGCGCAAATCCGGTTCCCACCCTCATCGGCAAGGCTTGATCGGGGTCTAAGAAGGCGGGTACTACATCACGAACCATCACGCCCATCCCAAAAAAACGGCTCGGTCGCCACTGCAATCCCACGTCAAAGGTACGAAGATCATTGAGGCGCTCATCTCTTCGGCTGGAGAAGTAATTTACATTCCCACCGAGGGCGAAAAATCGACTCGACGCCAGAGCTCCCCCAAAAGTGTATTTCTGATAAGTCGAACGCTGCGGTCCGAGCTCCGGATTATCCATCCACTGAACGCCGAGACCGACCCCGCCACTTCTACCACCGGCTCCAAGCATCAAAGAATGGCCGGAAGGCATCACTCCCCGATAATCACTGGTGGGCAAGGAAAACCCGTAGGCCCCTTCAAACCCCTCAATAAATCCCAGACCTGCCGGATTAACCTCCAGGCTGGCGGAGTCCGATTGGGTAGAGAGTGATGGATCGGGGAGCGAGATCCCATCGCTGGGGGAGGGTTCCTGGGCGCTGAGCGCGACGGGAATGATCAGTAGGTGCAATAGAACCAGCAAAAACATTCGTTTCATCAGAAATCCCGCTAAAATTAGCTCGGCGCGCAATGCCGCGCACCGAACAACCATTCACAAAAATTTTATATCGCAACGTCGATACAGAAGGGGTCGATCAGTTAAAATCAGCATCTACACCGTCCCGAGGGACGGCTGGCTCCGGCTCATCGGGCTTCGGCTCTTCACCAAGGGGAGTCCCCAATTGTTGAGAGGTCGACATGATTCGAAGAGCCTGTCGCATCAGATTGCCGGCTTCTGCATTGGTCATAGAGGTACGCACCACGACATCTTTTTCCTGCTGGCGAATGGAGAGGTTCTTGACCACAGGACCAAGTCCGAACATCCCGAGCAAGGGATTTGCGGCGGCCTCTTTGCGTAATTTCTCGAAGTCCTTGGCAGACTCCTCGGCGCCCTCGGCGGTGTCCATTGTCATAAATACCGAGAGCCGAACATCACTGCTCAAGCTGATAGCAGCGGCTGCAAATGAGGCCGGAGTGGTCATCTCACGCGCTTCGGCGTCCAGTTCTGGCTTGGTCATGAGATAAAGTCCCTGCCCGCGGCCTAATCTCGAAAATGCAGCACTGAAAACGGACCCGGGACCCGATCGATCCTGAAGTCGGGATTTCGCAGCGTCCCGATAGGACGACTGACCGATCGCCACAGCGATGGTCTTTTCATCGATATAATGAACATCCATCTCTCCGTGACGAAGGTATTTATTCTCCTTTCCATCATCTTCATCACCGGCGAGGCGTCCGATAAGCTCGGCGCTGTCGAGATCGCCCCGTATGAGTACGATCATCCCCTCAGAAGATTCGGCACCTGAACTAACCGCTGCCATTGGGTTGGCCAGCATATCAGCGCTGAGAGGAGGGGTGTCCGATACAAGGGCCAGACTCTCAAGATCCTTGGCGACCTCGATACCGAGAGTGCTCTCCAGAGCTTGAAGCTGTGGACCCACCGCGGGGTGATTGGTGATCCACTGGACAGCAGGGGCAAAAAATGGCGACGACCGCAGCTCCGTAAAGTCCACAGCGACCATCGCATTATGTCCGTCAGGCAGTTCTTCGACGAGACGTTCCGCCGCCAGAGCCGGTGAAGAGATGCCAAGGCAAATCAGCAGGACAAATCCCAGACGTACAAGTTGCACAGTGGCTCTTCTTAACTTACTCGGTGACATGGCTCCTCCAGACAAGGAATAAATAAGGTCGCGAACCAACAAATATCTGTCTCTTCGCAAACCAAATTCGATGGCGGTCCGCCGTCGATGGCAAACTCTAAGCCCCGCTGAAGGATGTGTAAAGCCAGGGTGTCCATCCATACCCTATATAACATCCATCGAGAGACCATTGCGTCGAGCACCTTTTACTATAACACGACCGTCTTGCGCAAAACTTCCCGGAATGTTCCGGACCGGGTATCGTTTACTCTCTGGAATCTACCGTCCGGGTTCAAATTATCGGCCCCGGAGCGAACGGGTTTTAGCCCGGCAGTGTAGTTCTGTGGCGATTTGGTCAAGCAGCCAGAGAGTTTCATCAGGGATGAAAGAGAAAGAAAAGGTTGTATTACGACGTCATTATTGA
>SKNI01000508.1 GCA_007120615.1 Myxococcales bacterium
ACTTCGTAAGCGACGGGGTGCCGGAGCCGAGATGCACGGCGGGATGCGACTCCAGTGAGCCTCCGGATAGTCTCTACGGGGTATGTAATACGACCCTCGATATCCCGGAAGGTGAATACGTAGAACATACGCCATGCCAGCCCTATAACCAGCCCGAACAAATCATGGCTCGCGTGGAAGAGGTGATGGAGCTGCGCGACCTCTATGACGTGGGGAATCTCACGCTGAACACAACCTTATTATTTTCCCCGACCCCGGTGGTGGAAGCGATTTGCCCAGGGGCGGCCGAACAATTCGGCTATGACCGCGAAGAAGCAAGCGGTCTCTTGCGAGCAATGGCCCTCGCCGGGGAAGGGATCTTTCAGGATGTCAATCTGACCCAGGACGATGCCGACTATCTGCGGATCAACGTCTCCAGCATGTCTGCCCAATACGGGTTGGCGATGTTGATCGCCAATAACGAGAACGCCCGCCGCACAGCCAATGGAATTATGCCCGACAGTGACGGGGACGGGCTTCCCGATTATCTGGAGCGAGAGATCGGGACCAATCCCTATGACCGGGATACCGATAACGATGGATATAGCGATTATTTTGAGTGGTATTTTCGAAACGAGGGGTTTGATCCCCGCGATCCAAACCGCCCTGCGTTGACCTGTCGAGACTCATCGGATCGCACAGGTGATGGGCTTTCGGTCTGTGAGGAGGAATACCTGGGAACGAATCCAAACAATGCCGATACCTCCGGCGATGGAATCCCCGACGGGCTCAAACTTCGAATGGGCCTCGACCCGCTCACTAACGATGGTTTTCTGGATGAGGATCACGACGGCGTCTCCAACCTCGATGAGATCCGCGGCGGCACCAATCCACTGGTCGCCGATGAGGAGGCGTATCGCGCCGAACGTACATTATATTCGCTCACCGATCATGGTCTGGCGACGGTCCAGGGAGATGAACGCCGATGTTACGACTATGATATCAGCCGCGTTCTCCTTGCGCCGACTACCAACCCCCGGGAGAGGGGACGAAACCGGGTGTTGATTTATGCCACGGATCGACTGACCGAGTTCGGAGGGGTCGGAGGGGTTCATAAAGTGGCCTGCTTTGAAGCGTTATTTGAAGAGAGCGGATCGAAATTCCCGAGCGACGGCGTCATCGACGTGCGTCAGGAGGAGCTCGATCAGGTGGCCGACGAATATTTCAGACAATTGGCCCGGATCGCCGACTGTGGGTTCTTCTCGTTTAGCGACCCAACTGCGGTTCCAACACGGGATGACCTCGAGGATATGATCGATGCCTGTATGCCGCCCCGGGTGGTCATCAATAATCGTCTCTATCAGCCCGATGAGTTGGAAGATCTCCTGGACCGACACATAGACAGCCAGGCTCGACTTCGCACTCCGGAGCGGGCTCACGGGTTCTTCGTTCCCATGGCCAGCTTCAATCCATCCCGCCACTGCCACCGTCCCTGGGAGTGGAAGGAGATCGAGACTTTGCTCGACGATCTTCTGGAAGCGTGCGATACCTGTACGGGCCCCTGACTGCCCGCCGGGACCGAGCCGAATTACAGTACCCATAAATGGTAAAAAAGAGCCGAGTGCACAAGATGGCAACGAGACCTGATGGAATCAAAACAGGGCGCTGGACCGGTCTGATAGGTATCATTCTTCTGGGTGGAATCGTCTTCTTATCGGCCAATTGTACGGACGCTGAATTGGAGCTTGGTCCCACCGAGACGGTTCAGCTCGATGATAAATTAGAGATTCGTGGCGAACTCTGCACCAGTTCGCCCGACGAGCTCCGTTTCCCGATGCGAGTTCTGTTTATCGTCGACGTCTCTAGTTCGATGGAGGTCGTCGATCCCGCCGATCCGCTGACCGGGGAGACCAACCGAGAGCGCGCGGTCCGAGAGACCTGGGAGAGGTTACTCGACGAAGCTCCGGACGCGGTGGAGTTTGGAATTGTTCGGTTCGCATCGGAGGCCCAATCTACGGTGGCTGTGACGGACCCGGACACCGGACTTCCCACAGACTATTTTACCGCCGATCCCGAACGCCTGGAGCACGGAACGACGTTGTTGGCCGAGACCAGCCGAAATACTAATTATCTCAATGCCCTGGATGAGGGGTATTTCGAGCTGCGCAACGAATTTATGAATCAGTCACTGGAGTCGTTGCCCCTGAGTAAATATCTGGTGATCTTTTTGTCGGACGGGGTCCCCAATGTGGACGCTGGGGAAGGGCGGGCCAATACGAAAGAGCGAATTTTAGATTCGGTGGATGCCATGATGGAGCTGGCCCGCACGTTTCGGGTCGGAGAGTTCAGCGTACATACGGCATTTTTATCCACCGGGATATCAGTGGTGGATGAAGCCGCCGAGGATCTTCTGGAGTCGATGGCCGAGGTGGGAGATGGAAATTTTCGAAGTTTCAGCCAGGGCACGGAGCTGAATTTTCTCTTCGCCGAATTTACCGAGTTGCGCCGCGTCTTCACCTTGGAGACTCTCGGGGCCACCAACCTCAACGTCGTGATGGACAGCGAACAAATCGTTCGTCCCGAGGACTTGCCGCCGGTTCCCCTCGGGGCCGAGACTCGTGATCGGGCGGAATTGGTGGAAGAGGCCGACGCCGGGATGGCAGACGCAGGGGAGACTCCCCAACGAGAGCCTCAGGTGTCCAGCCCTGATCAATTGCCCTATCTCTTTGTCGACGTCGCCGGAACCGGAGAGCCCCAGTGTGGGGTGCCTCTCGTCGACAGTGACGGTGATGGACTGGCGGATATGAAGGAGTTTTTCATCGGGACTGATCCGCTGGACCGGGACACCGATGGCGATGGACTCAGTGACTATCTGGAGTGGCGCTTTCGGGATGCCGGTCTCGATCCCCTCGATCCCGATGATTCTACCTGTTATATCGCGCCCCCCTGTGTGGATTCGAATCTCGATGGCCTCTGTGATTGCCTCAACGACTCCAACGGAGACGGAATCTGCGATTGCGTCTCCGATCCGGACATCCCCTGCCAGAGCATCTACGGACGGGACTGCGTCGACAGCGAAGGCGACGGTCTGTGTGATTGCCCTGATTTCACCGGTGATGGGCGCTGTGATTATGAGGACTCCACCGGAGACGGGTTGAATAATTGCGAGGAGGTCTTCTACGGCACTTCCCGCCGAGGGGTGGACACCGACGGAGACGGCCTGCCGGACTTTATTGAGGCCAGGTTTCGTACCGACGGGACCCGGGTAGATACCCACGAAGACTTCTCCTTAAACGGCGTGACCAACCAGGTCGAGGTCTTATCCAATACCGATCCGCGGTGCGACGACAATGATGTCCGCTCTCGGGTCGCCTATCAATATAATGTATCGCAGAGCCGACGCATCGGAGCGCAGACCTGCCATGAGTTTCGGGTGAGCAATATCACGCTGGTTCCCACCTTGCCGAATCGATATGCGGTTTACCCGGGCAATAATTGGAATCGAATCATCCTCTATACCAGTGAAGTCCCCTTCGATGAACCGGAGGTCTCCGGGTCCTATCGATTTGCCTGTGTGATGGCAAATTACAATCCCGAAGGGCAATATAAGAATCCGCCATCAGGACGTGTACAGTTGACCGAGGACGATTTCGTTCCGGTCGGGGAGTTTGATCCAGATGAACATTGTATTTGGCCGTAATCTAGTGCAGCCCCGGCGGGCTGCACTGGCGATCGTTTCAGCGTTTCTACTTCTGGGAGCAGGGTGTTCCGAGAACGGCGGGCTGTCGAATAATCAAGAAGTCACAAACCAGACCAGTGGAAGCTGTGAGCGCTCCGACAACCGCAGCTCGGCGGAAGCAGCGCAGCTGACGCTTGGGGAGGCTGCCACAGGCTTTATTTGTCCCGTCGGGACCAAGAGTTGGTATTCGTTCACCGTGGAGGACTCGGCACCGATCGTCGAGATCTCCGCCGGGATCGGCACGGCGTTGACCCCTGT
The DNA here is from genome assembly GCA_007120615.1 of Myxococcales bacterium. Taxonomy (GTDB): domain Bacteria; phylum Myxococcota_A; class Bradymonadia; order Bradymonadales; family Bradymonadaceae; genus SKNI01. Next base: position 3,977 of record SKNI01000508.1, read on the forward strand.
AGAGTTGACCTATGCGGTCTATCAACAGGAATCCGACGGAACCCGGGGAGCGAACGTGGCCCGGGCTCGGTTGGACGATATCGGCCGACCCCAGCCTCTGGAGGCCCTGGAGTGTCTGGGGGCCGGTGATTATCTGATCGAATTGCGAGACTTTACCGAGGAGAATCAGGACTTCAATCATCCCTACGAGCTTCGTATTGAGGGACGACAGGAGCCCGATTCCAATGAGCCCAATGACTCCGCGGAGGAGGCCACTCCACTGGAAGACGGCGTTTCAGTGGGGGGCTATATTGGGTGTCAGGGCGACGAGGATTGGTATTC
>SKNI01000026.1 GCA_007120615.1 Myxococcales bacterium
GCGACTCTCCTGGTCCGGTCGCAACCACCCGATTTCGCTCCAGATACTGGCAACCTCATCTCGGTCTCGTTCTTCGAATCGTCGAAAAAACATCGTTTCCTCTGGGTCTCAATCCATATGGTTAAGCGTGATCAGCGGAAGAGCGTCCGACCACTTTGCATCCCGGTTCCGATTCAACTATTCTCTTTCTAACCTGACTCTAACCAAACCGCAGTGTGAAAAAAACCTGTCGTCACAAATGTTTACTGCGGTTTCATCGCATCACGGCTAAAGTAAGACTTGAGAAATCTGGTAATTGTCTGGTATTTAGCAAGACTTGGCCAGCAATCAGTAAGATTATTGTGACGAAAGTTGTCCGTCGATGTATCGGAGAAGTGAATTATGAACCAGACCCACAAGAGTCCAGCGCGTCGTTTTCTAATTGGGGTCATCCTCTTTTTGATGATCGCTATTCCGCAAACCGTCGCCGCTCAGGGGTTTGACCTGCAGCAATTTAACCCCATGCCCAACCCCACCGAGAACTTTCTGGGAACCTCTTCTGCGGACGTCGCTCCCCATATGGGTTGGTCGTCATTCCTTTTGTTCAATTACGCCAATGATCCTCTGATCAGACGTCAGGCAGACGGCGACCCCGTCGAGAGTCTGGTCGAACATCAGGGCACCGCCAACCTGCTTCTATCGATCGGTCTGATGGATCGATTGGAGCTGGGACTCGACGTACCTCTGATCGTTTTGCAACAGGGCGGCGCCATTGCGGGTTCCGGGCTGTCTCCGGAAGACGGAAGTGTGGGGATTGGCGACATCCGCCTGGTCCCCAAGGTCCAGCTTTTTTCCACGAGAGAGGGGTACGGGGATGATGGCTTCGCTCTCGCTCTGCTCCTCGACACTCACCTTCCCACGGGAAATGGAGAGGTCTTGCAGGGCGGTGACTTTCGAATCGGACCGCGTCTTGCAGCCGATGCAATGATCAGTGGCACACGAGTAGGCCTCAACGTTGGATATCTCTACCGAGCAGAACAACAGCTCGAGGATCTGGAAGTGAGGGACACCCTGAGCTGGGGTCTTGGCGTGGAAGTACCGGTCATCGACAAGCTTAGCCTCACCGGTGAAGTCTTCGGGCGCCTCACCCCGATGGCTGCAGAATTTCGCCGCAATGAATCACCCACCGAACTTCTTCTGGGCGGAAAGTTTAAGCACGACGGACTTCATATCATCGCCGGTGGCGGCGCGGGCCTGGTCAACGGCTACGGCACTCCCGACTTCCGAGCGTTTCTCGGACTTGGTTGGGCCACACCTCGACTGGCACCGGAGCCCGAACCTGAGCCCATGCCTGAGCCTGAGCCGGAACCCGAATGCCGAACGGCTACTGTAGCTGAGGATTGTCCCGACGTGCCCGCGGCGAGTTGCGAGGATGATGTGTTGACCACCCATGCTGCTCTTTGTGCCGATGGGGAGTGCGACTACTCGACCACCGAAACGCCCTGCCCCGGCTCCACCATCTGCGGGGAAGAAGACGGAGAGCCGGCCTGCGTCGCTGCTCCCGAATGCGACGGCGACGGCGATTGCACTGATGTGCCTCAGCCCACCTGCGAGGACGACGTCCTGACCACCTATGCCGGGATCTGCGTCGACTCCACCTGTGAATACCAGCCCACCGAGACTTCCTGTGAGGAAGAGTATGAATGTGGTCTTCGCTCGGGCATTCCCGCCTGCGTGGAGCGCACGGATCTGGTGGAGGTGGACGAAGAAACCGAGCGTATCGAGATCCGCGAAGTCATCTTCTTTGCGGTCAACTCCGACGAGATCGAATCGAGGTCGTTCCGACTCCTCGATCAGGTCGCTCAGGTCCTGGAAAATAACCCCCAGCTCACCCTGATTCGCATCGAAGGTCATACCGACAGCACCGGCAATCGAAATTATAATGTCGCTCTTTCCCTGCGCCGCGCTGAGTCGACCCGCCAGTACTTGATTGAGAAGGGTATCGATCCCGCCCGGCTTCGCGCCGAAGGTCTGGGCCCCGATAGCCCCATTGAAGATAATGCCACGGAGGAAGGCCGCGCCACCAATCGCCGCGTCGAACTCCACATCGAAGAACGTGAATAAATAGTTTCCGTCCGGAAAAGGCGGACCGAGCAGAAACGAGGATAGTTGAATGAGATTCGGATTTCGTGAATCCCGAGAAATAGCAACGCTATATCGAGCGGTGAGCGAAATTCGAAGACCGTCAAATAGACCGTTTTCTGCGAAGGGAGCCTTTTTCGGATGGGAACTTAAATAGGAGAATGCCCATGAATTACTTACCGCTATTGCGCTCGTTCTTCACCTTTTGTCTGGCCATCGTCGCCGTATCAGTGCTGACTCTGCCGGCGCAGGCTCAGCCTGTGACCGTGATTGAGCCCACCACCGATACCGATGTCCTCATGCAGGCCCTTCTCGGGCCCTCGGGCGCCATCACGGTGACCGAGGTCGAATACACCGGCGCTGACGGCGCGATCGGCACCTTTGTAGATGGACCGCTTGGAATGCCCCGGGGAATTGTGATCTCCAGCGGGCTCGTCGAGGATATGTCCTATAGAGAACCAAAAACCGAGCCGAACACGATTCTGGGAACCCCTGGCCATCCGCTCTGTGATGAGTTGACCGATCCGGTGCCATCCCAGGACGCTGCCGCTCTGCGAATCGTTTTTGACATCTCCGATGATGTCGATGGAATCATCTTTGACCATGTCGTGGGCAGCGAAGAATATCCCGATTGGCTCAATCAGGGATTTAATGACGGATTCGGAGTCTTTCTAAACGGTCAAAATATCGCACTCTCCGTCGATGACAATCCGGTTACGGTCAACGATTTCTTCACCACCGATGAGGTCATCGAACACCCCGACAACGAGACCAACTTCAACGGCGGAACTCCTCTCTTTTCCTCCCGAAGTGATCTGGCACCGGGCAGCACGGATAACGAGTTAGTCATCGTGGTCTGCGATGCCGGCGATGGCGAATACGACACCGGAGGCTTTGTCTCTCTCTTCGACGCATGCTCTGGCGATTGCGATACCAACAGCCAATGTGGAGACGGAATCCTGCAAGACGGCGAAGACTGCGACGGCGAACTCATCGATCCGGAACTCGCCGAATGCCCCGACGGTTATGAAGGAGCCCCGCTGTGCAATAATGACCCCGCCAACCCCGACGGAGACGGCTCCTGTCGACTCGACCCCATCCCTGACGGCTGCGAAGAGATCATATTCTGCGACCAAAATCCCGGAGTCTGTGGAGAAGGAGACTGCGTAGACGTCTCACCCGGAGATTATACCTGTGATTGTGACGATGGGTATGAATTCGACGGCACCACCTGTGTTGATTTCGACCAGTGCGCAGACGACGCGCACAACGACTGTGATGAAAACGCCGAGTGCACCGATCTGGAAGGTGGCTTTGAGTGTAATTGTCTGCCCGGGTTCAGTGGTCCCGGAGATGTCTGTCTGGTGGACGTCTCCCTGGACTCCCCGACCATGGGCACGCTGACCAACGATCCTCGCACCACGATCAGCGGTACCGGCGAACCCGATGAAGAGATCACCATCTACGTCAATGGCGCTGCCGTGGGCAATACCACCGTCGACGGTGACGGAAATTGGTCCTATACCCCCGATGAAGACCTCCCGGAGGGCATCGTAGAGATCACCGCCGCCGACGCCTACAGCGATGACTCGGTGACCATCGAGATCGACACCACTGCCCCGTCTCTGGTGATTCTCACACCGGACGGCCTCGGCACCGATTCTCAGCCCGAATTTACGGGCACCACAGAGCCCAACGCCGAGGTTACCATTCAGACCGACGACGGTCCGGTCACCGTCACCGCCGACGGCGATGGAAATTGGAGTTGGACGCCTCCCGGCGACCTGGAGGACGGCGAATATGAGTGGGAGGTAACCGCCACCGATGCCGCCGGCAATACGACCACGGAGACCGCCGAATTTGAAATCGACACCGCTCCCCCTGCCCTGACCGTGCTCACGCCTCAGGGCCCCATCAACGACCCGCAGCCCACGGTGACCGGGACCTCCGACCCCAACGCCGAGATCACCATCGATACCGGCGAAGAAGTGGTAACGGTTACCGCCGACGGCGATGGAAATTGGGAGTGGACTCCTGAAGAAGACCTGGAGGAAGGCGATCAGACCGTCACCGCCGTAGCCGACGACGATGGCGTCATCACCGACGACACCGTTGACATCACGATCGACACCATCCCACCGTCGCTGGTCGTCCACGAACCAGAACAC
>SKNI01000600.1 GCA_007120615.1 Myxococcales bacterium
AGGTTCCGGTGGCCGAAGACATCACCGCGGAAGCCGACTCCGGTGGACACACCGACGGTCGAATTCTGGCAGCCCTTCTTCCGGCACTCTCCGATCTGGCCACCGAAATCACCGCCCAGCGCGGCTACAATCGGACCATTCGAATCGGCGCCGCCGGCGGAATCGGAACCCCTATGGCCGTGGCCTCGGCCTTCGCCCTGGGCGCAGCCTATGTGGTCACCGGCTCCATCAACCAGTGCAGCGTCGAGGCCGACCTTGCCCCCAACGCCAAGGCAATGCTCGCCCTGGCTCAGCCCACGGACGTCGCCAACTGCCCTTCGGCCGATATGTTTGAGATCGGCGCCGAAGTTCAGGTCCTCTCTCGTGGCACCATGTTCGCCTCCAGGGCCAATTTCCTGGGCGAATTATACCGACGACATGACTCCCTGGCGGAGCTCTCCACGGCCGATGTGACCAAGCTCGAAAAGCAACTCTTTCGAGCCTCCATCGACGAGGTCTGGAGAGAAACTCGAGACTTCTGGCAGCGCGAAGAGCCCGAACAACTTGCCCGGGCGGAAAAGTCACCGCGCCATAAAATGGCTCTCATCTTTCGCTGGTATCTCGGAAAGTCGAGCCGCTGGCCCATCGTGGGAACCGAAGATCGACAGCTGGATTACCAACTCTGGTGCGGACCGGCTCAGGGAGCCTTCAACGACTGGGCCCGAGGTTCGTTCTTAGAGGAGCCTCAGCACCGAACGGCCGTCCAGATGGCCTATAATCTGATGGAGGGCGCCGCCGTAATTACCCGGGCCCACCAATTGCGAACCTACGGCATTCACCTTCCGCCGCAGGCTTTTCAATTCGCCCCAAGACCCCTTCAATAAGTTGCGCATCTGATCGTCGCGTTATTGCATTTTTCAGAGGTTGAATATGCCAGTACCCAAGCCCATTGCCATCGTCGGCGTCAGCGCCCTCTTTCCCGGTTCCCTCGACAATCGGGGATTCTGGAGAGACATCCTGAGCGGCCGAGATCTCATCGGTAAAGTTCCGCCGTCGCACTGGCTCATCGACGATTATTACGATCCCGATATCTTTGCCGACGACAAGACCTACTCCGATCGGGGAGCGTTTCTGGACGCCGTCGACTTCGCGCCCATGGACTACGGGGTGCCGCCCAATATTTTGGCGGCCACCGACTCCGCCCAACTTCTGGCGATGTTTGTCGCAAAAACAGTCCTCGATGAAGCCTTCAACGGTGGTTTCGAAGAGGCCGACCGCTCTCGCACCGGTGTGATCCTGGGCGTCGCCTCGACCACTGAATTATGCGCTCATATGGCCGGACGCCTCCAGCAGCCGGTCTGGGAAGAGGGCCTTCGCCGAAGCGGGCTGACCCCGGAGGAAGTGGAGACCATCTCCAAAAATATCACCGATATGTACGTCCCCTGGCAGGAGAGCACCTTCCCCGGCCTTCTGGGTAACGTCGTCTCCGGACGGGTGGCCAACCGCTTCGATCTGGGCGGCACCAATTGCGTCATCGACGCCGCCTGCGCAAGCTCGCTCGCCGCGCTGGAGATGGGCGTAAACCAGCTCTCTCTTGGCCAGGCCGATATGATGATCACCGGCGGCGTGGACACCCTCAACGATATCCTGATGTATATGTGCTTCTCCAAAACGGGAGCGCTCTCCAAGACCGGCGATTGCCGTCCCTTCTCCAACGACGCCGACGGCACCATGATGGCCGAGGGCATCGGCATGTTCGCCCTCAAACGCCTGGAAGACGCCGAGCGCGATGGAAATAGCATCTACGCGGTTATCCAGGGCGTGGGCTCCTCCTCCGATGGACGGGCCAAGAGCATCTACGCTCCTCGTCCTCAAGGGCAGTCGAAGGCGCTCAACCGGGCCTACGAAGACGCCGGATACGGTCCGGAAACCGTAGAACTTGTCGAAGCCCACGGAACGGCCACCGTCGCAGGTGACGCCGCCGAAGTAAGCGGACTCAAAGCCGTCTTCGGACCGAACGACGATATGGAAAAGCGCTGGTGCGCCCTGGGCTCGGTCAAATCCCAGATCGGCCACGCCAAAGCCGCTGCCGGCGCCGCCGGGTTCTTCAAGACGGTACTCTCCCTCAATCACCGCATCTTGCCGCCCACCATCAAGGTCGACAAACCAAACCCCGACCTTGGTCTCGACGAAAGTCCTTTTTACGTCAACACCGAAGCCCGTCCCTGGATTCGCGGCTCCGACCACCCCCGCCGAAATGGCGTCAGCGCCTTTGGCTTCGGTGGCACCAATTTCCACGTCACTCTCGAGGAATATACGGGCCCCGGAAAAATGGCTCCCCGCCAGCGAACCCTGACCCACGAACTCATCGCGCTGTCGGCGGACACGCCCGAAGCTCTGATTGCCGAGGCCCGAAAACTTGCCGAAGAGATCTCCGAAGACCCCAAAAAGTCAGCGGGCCTGCTTCATTTTCTGGCAAAGAACACCCAGGAGAATTTCGTTTCCTCCAGGCCCGCAAGACTCACCCTGGTTGCCACCGACGAGGCCGACCTCAAAAAGAAACTCCAACAGGCTGCAAAGACCATCGAAGGCGCTCCGAAAGACGCCTTTTCAACCCCCGGCGGCGTCCACTACGGATTCGACGTCGACCCCGCAGACGTGGCCTTTCTCTTTCCCGGTCAGGGAAGCCAATACGTCGCCATGGGCGCCGAATGGGCCATGCACTTCGACTCCGCCCGCGAGGTCTGGGATCGAAGCGCCGACATCGACTTTGACCCCGACAAGAAACTCCACCAGGTGGTCTTCCCGCCGCCGGCGTTCTCCGACGAGGAAGCCGACGCCCAGCGCGCACGGCTTACGGCCACCGAGTGGGCCCAGCCTGCCCTCGGCGCCACAAGCCTCAGCGCCCTGGCACTCTTAAAAGAGATGGGTCTCACACCCTCCTGCGCCGCCGGACATAGCTACGGCGAAATCACAGCACTCGCCGCAGCCGGCGTCCTCGACGAAACGTCGATGCTCAAGATCTCTCGAAAGCGCGGCGAGTTGATGGCCAATGCCTCTGATGTCGCCGGTGCGATGACGGCGGTTCGATGCACCATCGAAGACATCGAAGCTCATCTAAAAGAGTGGGACGTCGACGTGGTGGTCGCAAATCACAACAGCCCTCATCAATGCGTGCTCTCCGGCGCCGAAGATGCCGTCGACCAGGTTGAAAAGCACCTTCAGAAAGAGTCGATTCCCTTTACTCGACTCTCCGTCTCTACCGCATTTCACTCCTCGCTGGTGAGCGGCTCGAGCGCCCCCTTTCTGGAATTCTTAAACGACATCGACTTCAATAAGGCCGACTTTCCGGTCTACGCAAATTCGCTGGCCGACACCTATCCCGAGAAAGCCGGCGAGATGCGCGAAGTGCTTGCGGGACAGTTGGCGAAGCCGGTTCGATTCGTCGAGCAGATTCAAGCCATCTACGATAGCGGCGTTCGCACCTTCGTGGAGGTCGGCCCGCATAGCACCCTGACTGGACTCGTCGGAAAATGTCTGGCCGACAAACCCCATCATCGAATCAACACCGATCGACGGGGCAAAAACGCCGTAGAATCGCTCTTTGGCGCCATTGGATTTTTAGCCAGCCGCGGCGTGGAGCTCGACTTCGCTCCGCTGTGGAAGAATTACGCCACCCTCGAAGATCCCCGGGCCGCCAAAGACGCCGGGTTCACCGTCGAGATCGGCGGCGCCAATTACGGAAAACCGTACCCATCGGAAGACCCACGACCCACTCCTAAACCGCGGCTCAAGCCTCAGTCGTTGATCGACGAGATTCGCCGCGAATTACCAGCTCCCGCTCCCATTGCTGCAAAGGTTTCCACACCCATGACTGACCAGAATAACAACCAGAATCGCTCCATCGCTGCCAACGGAACGGCCCACACCAACGGGACCACCAACGGCGTTGCCACCAACGGCGTTGCCACCAACGGCGCAGCTCAGCCGCAGCAAGCTCAGGCTTCTAACACCTGGGTCGACGCCTTCCGCGAACAGCAACGGGAGACCGCCCGGGCGCACCGGACCTATCAGGAGACCACCGCCGAAGCGCACCGAGCGTTTCTGGACACCATGAACACCTCCTTTCACGCGCTGGGACATATCGCCGGTGGAAAGGCCGCAGAAAACGGCGCCCCGCTGGCTCCTTCGTTTGCACCGCCCACGCCGGCTCGACCGCCTCAGCAGACCAACGGTAGCATCCGTCAGCCGGCCTATACTTCGCCGGCGCCTGCGCCCTCGTCCTACGCTCCG
>SKNI01000685.1 GCA_007120615.1 Myxococcales bacterium
AGACATCGCCCGCTCCTCCCACGCCCACCCCACGCTTGCAGAAATCGTCAAAGAAGCGGCCCTCGACGTCGACGACCGCACCTTGAATCTATAAAGAGCAGCGCAGACTCAACCAAAAAAAGCGCTTTTAACGGAGCGCCGACGTCCCCGTCCCCGTCCGCTCAACGAAAAAAGCGCTTTTATTTTATGCGGACGGGGACGTCCGCGCTCCTACATTACCTCGAAAGACGCCGAATCAACCTTTGGCCACGACGGATCTCGGAGTTGCCACCGACGGCCTCCCCGGCTCGCTCGGCGCCACGCTCGCGTCCACTCTCTCGAGCTCGCTCTCCGAGCGTAGAGTCATCATCCTCATCGGCTCTCTCCAGGTCGCTATCGCCGCGAACCACATCGCCCACCGTTCCACCGGCACGGCGCTCCGCTCTCTCGCCGGCGCGATCCCGGGCTATCTCTCCAAGTCCTCGCTCTTCATCAGTCTCTTTCTCGGAAACTTCCGACTCCTCGTCTTCCCCGACGTCCGCATCCTCGACCTCTTCCGAGTCCCCGACATCGCCGCGGGCCAGGCGATGCTCCCCATCGCCAAAGCGAATTCGCTCGTCCGGCGTTCCCGGCTCACAGGAGTTCGGATTATAGGCGAGTTGAGAGCGCCGCGACATCTCGCCGAGGGCCTCGGTGTCCGCTTCCCCGGCTGCGATCGCTCGAATCTCAGCGGCGTCGGCTTCAAAGCAACTGGTCTGCGCTTCCGCCTCCATCGTCCATCCCCGGATGTCGACCTGAGTCACCAACCAGCGGGGATCTGCGCTTCCTTCATTGACCGGTGAGATCCACCACTGCCGAAGTCCGTTCTCGGCGGTGAACACTCCCAGCGGATTCTGGGGCATCTGCATCTGACGCTGGCGAGCGGTTCCATCTACGGTGTTATAGACCTCCGGGTTTTTATCTCCCTCGAATCCGACGATGCAATTGTCCACACCGGCGACCACCATATAGCCCGTACCGCGAACCGCTTCGTTCCACCGCCACTCATCCTGGGCGGTCTCGTAGAGCGCCAACTGCTGGCCACCACCGCGGGCGTTATTCTGCAATACACAGGCATATTCACCGTCGGCGCTGATCGAGACCGAAACTAACCGGCCATCGACCTCTTTTCTGGCCACTATTTCCCCGTCATCGGGCCGGAATACAGCAAATTCTTGGTCCGCCATCTGGATCAACCACCCCGATTGACCCCAATACCCGGCCACTCGCTCGTCGACCACATTCTCCAGGTTGTCCTGAGAGATCTCCAATTGCTGACTGGTCTCCGCAAGGGGCACGATCGGCTCATCAGGAGTCGTCGCACACCCCAGAAGCCCCGCTCCCAGAAGTCCAACCCCGGCCAATCCGGCTACCATCCGCCCAGAAAATACCCGATCATTTATGCTTTTCATCATCTCGTAGAGCTCCGTTCCCGTTTGGACAAATCTATATCATTAGCGTTAGCTTTTCTTTGACGCCCTCAAGAGCCATACATTCAATTTCGGCAATTATTCGATCCCGCCCCTCGAACCTCTTTTCCCTGCCGGAGCACCATCGGCCGCATCGCCAGATCCAGCGAAATCCAGGCATCACGCACCTTTTCGGGCACCTCGAAGTCGTCGAGCACCTCTTTTAAGATCTGATGACGACGGTCAAAATGACCCGATAAGATCGGCAATTCTCGATGGGCTTTTCGAATCGACGGCCCCTCATAGCTGCCCTGGCGCCCACCGATATTGGCATGGACGTACTCGATCTGGGACCGAATCAAAGCTTCTTTATCGCTGTTGACGAAGAAGAAACCTATCATCACATCCTCAAAGAGCCGATCGTAGAAGCTGCGCATCAGCGTCTCCGCCGCGCTCTCTCCGCCCAACTCTTCGATAAAGTTCCAATCGCTCAAGGTCATAGGGTTACCGTTTCGGTTCTGATTTCTATTGTCATCGCCTCCAAAACGCAGAATAGGCCCGCGTCAACCCTCTCCGGCGCCCTGCAGTTAAAGGGCGCGGGGGAGGTGGCCGAGCAAAGCGAGGTCGGAGGGGCCCGCGACGCCAAATCGAAGTGTCTCAACTCCACGAACTACTGCCGATGCACCGTGATCATCAACGTACCTTCGTGCACCGACCGCAGCAGCCCGTCCGTAGAGAGGGCCCGCAATTCGTTAAACTCCACGGTGTGGTCGCCGATCCAGGTCGCCTCTCCATCGGAGTCGACCGCCACGTTTCGTATTCTCAGCGGCGCCTGTCCCAGGGCTTCGCCGATGGTCTCGATCGGCAGCCATACCGGAGCAAAGTCAGCTCCCGGAGTCCACACCGCCAGCAAGGTAAAGCCCGGCATCGTGGCCAACGGCGGGTAGTCGATCCCCTCTTCGAAAACATCGAGAAAGACCGGCCATTCCAGGGCGTTGGCGACACCGGTCAACATCGTCCGAAAGTGATCCTCCAGCGACGCCTCTTCGTCCAGGGCGAGCCGCCGCTTCCAGACCGACTTCGTCGACGTCAGATATCCCCCGTAGGCCCCTTTGGCCAGATTAACGGCCCGCATCTTGGCGGAGATTCCAAGATCGCCGAAGGCCTCCAGATAGGTAGCTCGGGTGGCAGCAAATGCAATATCCACAGCATCCGACAACCCCTCGGGAATCGGAGGGACTCGCGTGGGCATCTGAATATTCCAATGGCCGGATCCACCGTTATTTAGCGGCGAAACCACCTCTTTGGCCTTCTCTCCAAGACGTCCACTTCGGATCTGAATCCGAGTCTGAGCCAGACTCTGCTGCATGCCCCGGAGTAAGTCTCTAAGGGCGGCTCGCTCCCGCATCGACCAGCACAAAAGCGGTTGATCCCAGGGAAGATTTTCGGGCTCTCGAACTCCCGTCGACTCTCCGGGCGGATGAAATACGGAGATCCCGGGCACCCCAAAAGCCCGTCTTCTGGCCCCGAGCGCATCGTCTTCTTCTTTCCAGAGTCTAGTCCAGCTCTCCTGCAACTCGGCAAACGACGGCCAGCCACTGAGACTACCGTCCACCAACTCTTCCGGTCCATCTAAGGCTTTGGCCATCACCTCCAGAAGCTGGCCTCGGTCGGCTTTGATGGTGAGGCCCCGAACCATCTGGGCTGCCTGCCGAAGGGCTGATCGCGGTGAGATTGCCAGGCTCTCCCAGATCATCTCTACGAGCCGTTCGCCGTAACTGCCCCAGACCGTATGGTTTAGTTCCCCTTTTACCCGAGTAGTCCAGGCGGCCATAAACGGCGTCTGAACCACATCGGACCACTCCGGCCAGCCCGAACCGCTGTCGGCCACCCCCTGGCGAAACTCATCATAGCCCACATTCGGCGCCGTTAGACGGCCACCAAGACCGTCGACCAGAGCCCGAAGCCGCTCCCCAAAGGTCTGAAGTCTCCAGCAGACCAACTCCTCGATCCCCGTGAGCGAGATCACCTCACTTCCAGCGCTTCCCAGTTGTCCCGTCAACCCTCGGGCCTGACGTTCATCGGAGAGTTGTAGCACCAACCCCACCGAGATCGGTGACATCTTCAGAAGTTCGGCCACCGGACCCGCCATCGCCGTCGCCAGCGCGGCGTCATCCACCCGGGCCAACATCTCGCCATTGATCACCAGCCGACGCTCTCCGCCCTCTTCTGTTATCTGCATCGGAACCGGTCGCCCTTTCGCCATCAGCCGCGACTCCACGCGCGCCGAACGCAACAGCGATACCAACGCCGTCGCTCCTCTGGACTGGGCTTCCCGGTCAAATCCCTCTTCCGCCATCAATCCCACCAACACGGGAAGATGAAAGTCGATCGTCTGTCGGGCAAATCTACTAACTCGTGCCCCGATCTCATCGCTCACACTGATCACCTTTTGCAGTTCGAAGAATTTATTATTTCAATCGATCGCAATCCAACTGGCTCAGAAGAGCTTTTCATTTAGCCTGGATTATTCATGACGTGTCGTCACGAGGCAAAATCAGCGACGCTGATGAGCCGCAGTAAACAGGTCATGAATAATCCAGGTTAGAAATTTTTCCGACCAGGGAATAAATCTACCCCATCTTATGCCGTAACTAAAAATTATTGAAGCCGTGTGATTATCGGAGCGCGGACGTCCTCGTCTCTTCATGGGACACATCGGACGAAAGACATTTATGAATGCGATCTGCCGCAACCGCTATACAGAGTTTGGCGCCGATGACATCTCTGTCATCGCCGTAGAAAAAGCGCTTTTTTTGTTTGGCGAGGACATGGATGTC
>SKNI01000618.1 GCA_007120615.1 Myxococcales bacterium
GAGTGATTGGCGTTTTGAAAGAATACCGAATCATAGGCTCCGCCCGGGATATTGAATCCACCGTCATAGCCGGCATCGATCAGAGCCCAGGCCTTCTTTTCTTCATCGGACTTACTTCGAATGAAGTCCATGATGTCGGGATGATCGACGTCAAGCATCACCATCTTGGCAGCACGACGGGTCTTGCCTCCCGATTTGATGACCCCGGCAAAGGCGTCGTAGCCCTTCATAAAGCTCACCGGTCCGCTGGCCGTTCCTCCTCCCTGCAATTTCTCCTTGCTGGAGCGAATCGTGGAGAGATTCGAGCCCGTTCCGCTGCCCCACTTAAAGAGCATTCCTTCGGTCTTGGCCAGCTCCAGAATCGACTCCATCTCATCATCTACGGAATTGATAAAGCAGGCCGATGCCTGGGGCTCATCCTCTACCCCTACGTTGAACCAGACCGGGCTGTTGAAGGCCATCTTCTGATGCAAGATCAGATAGGTCAGCTCCGCCCGAAAGGTCTCGGCGTCCTCGGTGCTGGCAAAATATCCATCGGCGATGCCCCAGTCGGTGATCGAATTGGCCACCCGGCTGATCAGCTGCTTGATGCTGGTCTCCCGCTCCGGGGTGCCCAATTTGCCGCGAAAATATTTCGACACCACCACATTGGTCGCCATCTGCGACCAGCCCGCCGGTACTTCTACATCTCGTTGCTCGAATACCACCTTGCCGGTTTCACTTCCGATGCTGGCGGTACGCTCCTCCCACTCCACCTCCTCAAATGGATGGGTACCTTCCGTGGTAAAAAAGCGGTCAAATTTCAGTCCCTGGCCTGACGGTTTAAATTCTCGAAGGGTTCTCTTTTTCTTGCCGCTCTCGTTGCGGCGACTTTCCGTCAGCGAAGGTTCGATCGACGTCGTCATCCTTGGCACTCCCATCGTCTTAAAATTACGTTGAATTACGGGTCAAATACCCACTACAAATATCCATACGGCACACAAAATGGCACACAGATTTAACCGACGACTTCTGTCGGCTCTTCCACTCCCACCCCCTCGTTCTGGGTGATTTATTCTGTGCTCTCCAGCATGATCTCTTCGATCCTCACTGTCAACCGGCCCAACCCCATATATTGGGGTCGACACACTGCCACAACACAACATGTAGGGTGTGAGGTCAAATGTTTCGCGACCTTACGTCCCTTCTTTGAAGCTATTTCTAGAGGTGAATTGTCCAGGAAATTTGCGCATAAAAATAGTCCTTGTTTCATCGTTTTCCGACAAAAAAGGGAGCACCCCGAGTGTTTTTGCGCCTTCCATAAAATAGCGGTTGTTCTAAGAACCGCTCATAGATCGGGGGGCCCCGACTGGCTCGATCCTCCAACTGACGATCAGGGTCGCGATCAGAGATGCAGAGACGTCGAGAATTGCTCGACGCTTTTAACGATCTTCCTTGCAGTAGAACGAAGTTCGCGTTTCACTGCGGTGGTAGCTTACGGGAGAATCTCTCCACCCAACAAATATGGAGTCCTGGATGCGTCATATCGTTGTCATCGGCTGCGGGTTCGCCGGCTATCATGCCGCCCGCCGCCTCGAAGAAGGACTCGCCGGTCGCCGACGAGTACAGTTGACCGTCGTCACACGGCGGGCCCATTTCGTCTTTTCTCCCCTGTTGAGTTCGGTAGCCAGCGCCGAATTGGAACCCGAAGACGTCACCATCTCCGTGGATAATGCCTTTCGTCCTCGAACCAGGGTGGTCATCGACCATGTGGACCGCATCGACTTTGAGGACCGCAAGCTCTATTGCGAGCACCAGACCATTGCCTTTGATTATCTTCTCATCGCCACCGGCGGCGTCCGCGATAACACTACGATGGAAGGGGCCGGCGGGCTCCTGGGTCCCGATACGCTCACCGACGCGGTCACGATTCGCGATCGGATTGAAAAGATCGTCGCGGCAGAAGAATACCCGATTCGATTTGCGATCATCGGTGCCAGCACTACAGGTGTGGAGTGGGCTGCCGAACTGGCGACCTCCCTCGCCCTTGATAAAGGACTTTCCTGCCATCAAGAGAAATTGGAAATCGATCTCTACGAGGCGGGACCAAGGCTGTTACCGGACCACTCCGCAGCCCTCTCCGATCTGGCCACTCGAGCGCTCGACGAACAGGGTATCGGACTTCATACCGGCCACAAGGTCCTCTCCGCCGAGCCCACCGGGCTTATCCTTGAAGATACATCACGAGTAGACGCATCGCTCGTATTTCATTGCGGCGGCCGCGTGGGAATTCCCCTCTGGGAAGGTGAGCAACTTACCCTCGATGATCGCAATCGAATCGTGGTCGATCAGAAACTCCGAGCCCAGGGAGTCACCGGGGTGTTTGTCGCCGGTGATGCAGCTTCCCGCCGTGATGATCTTCCCAAAAGCTCCAATCCCCAGATCGCCAGACAACAGGGAGAACAAGCAGCTCGAAATCTTCTGGCAGATATGACGGGCCGCTCCAAGAGAAATTTCCAATTTGAGGATCGCGGTGACTTCGTCACACTGGGAAGAAATAACGCCATCCTCGAGGTTCGTGGTCTGATATTGGAGGGAAAAGCCGCCTGGCTGGCTTATCGCCTCTTTTATACGGCGTTAATGCCCCGCCCGTTTCAGAAAACCCGCATGTTGATGGACTGGGTCGGCCAACGAATGGGGCTTCCAACCGATGAGATAAACGAAAACGGCGACGAGGAAGATTCCTCATCGCCGTAAGTTCGCCGAATGAATATCAAACGCTGTTACTCAGCGCATGCGCTCCAACTCTCGTTGTAACGCTTCTTCTTCTGAGAGTTCTTCCTCTTCCTCTTCGTCTTCCTCAGGCTCGGGCTCCGGCTCGGGCTCGGGCTCCGGCTCCGGTTCGGGCTCAGGAGTAGGAGCTGGAGCAGGCGTCGGCTCAGGCTCAGGCTCAGGGGTCGGCTCGGGCTCGGGCTCTGGAGCAGGCGGCTCAGGAGTCGGCTCCGGGGCAGGCGTCGGCTCCGGTCTCGGGGTCGGACGAGGCGTGGGGGCAGGGGTCGGCTCGGGCTCCGGCTCTTCGACTTCGGCGATTTCCTCGCCGTCGGCGACCTCCGGATCTTCTTCGTCTTCTTCGGGTTCTTCACCCTCCAACGCTGCCTCTACCTCCGGGTCGACCTCGGGCTCCGGTTCGGGTTCGGGCTCCGGTTCCGGCTCGACAGGTACTTCGTCTGGCTCATCGATCCCGACAAGCTCGTCGGAGTCCGAAGTTCCAGGTGGAGTAAGGTCTTGTTGGGCGCCGGGGCCAGCCGTGAAGTACCAGCCACCACCGACAACCAGACCGATGAGGATGATCCCGATGATCAATCCCATGGAGCTCTTCTTCTGTGGCGGTCTCGTCGTGGTCTCAACCTCGGCTGCTACCTGATCTCGCTCCGGGGAGGGTGAGATCTCGAGACTTCCCGGGGTAACGGCATCCGAATCGTCGTCGATCGGCTCATCGAAGAGGTCGGCCGCGGCGAGTCCGCCTCCAGCTTGTTCGTCCTCTTCTTCTTCGGAGTCGAGTTCTTCGTCCACCGAACCTTCGTCTGCCGAAGCTGCAATCGCTTCGTCCGACTCGTCTTCTGGCTCGGCCTCTTCGTCGACCGATTCATCCTCGAAGGGATCGTCTTCAAAGGGATCGTCTTCGAGAGGGTCGTCTTCGAGAGGGTCGTCTTCGGCTTCGGCGGCATCTTCTTCTTCCGCTTCGTCAAAGGGATCTTCCTCGAGGTCTTCATCCAGCTGCTCGGCGACGGCGGCCTCATCGGCCTCTTCACCACTCTCAGCATCCAGAGCAGCGACCACCCCTTCTTCGAGGGCTCCGTCCTGCTCCAGTCCGGTCTCTTCCTCAGCTTCGGCTTCACCTTCCCCATCGGCCATGCCGAAGAGTGGTGTTCCGTCGTGAGGACAGACATCAATTTCCTGTTCGAAGTTTCGACCGCATGTCGTGCAAAAGCGCATCATACCAGGTGGCCCTCCTGATGGTGATCAGTTTTGCGCAAAGACCATCTTGCGCTGCTGATCATAATTTCGTCTCCTAAGGCTTCGCTACCATAACTCATAAGACAGAGGGGAACAACTTCCTATCCGACACCATCAAAACTAGTCTTTTTTGGCTCGCCCCGCCCTACTAAACCAGATTTACTTTCGAAACCTTAAGAATTGGGCAAAGTGAGGTTGGATGGATGTTCGTTTTTCCGATCGACAGCCAGCATCGCTACCTGGAGAGAGGAAAAGCGGGCAGACGCC
>SKNI01000607.1 GCA_007120615.1 Myxococcales bacterium
TCGTCCATCTGCTCCGGCACTTTCAGATAATACTCGACCGGCTTCAGGGTCTCCGGATCTCGGTACAATCCAATATGCCCGACCCGGGCCGATGGGATCAGCTGCAAGAGACTGTCCACCAGGCCAATTCCCGCCCGAAGAATCGGTACCACCACCAACTTCTTACCCACCAGGTGAGGGGCCTGCATCTCCATCAACGGAGTTTCAATGGTCTGGGTCTCCAGCGGGAGATCTCGGGTGACTTCGTAGCCCAACAACAGCGCCACTTCGCTCATCAGCGCCCGAAATCCCGCCGTGCTGGTATCTTTCTGACGCATCAAGGTCAATTTATGCTGAACCAGCGGGTGATCAACGACCGTCAACTGCTTTTCCATAACCCTCTCTCCCATCTCAATTTGGTAGCCACTTCGATCCACTTCTTCGGGTGCATTCAATCGCCGAAGAACTACCCCCCGCTTTGGCCGACCGTCAAGTCCGACCGGCCACAGTCAGTAGCGATCCGCTCACGGAGCGGCCCTTATCGCTGACCAGATACTCGATCAGATTTGCCAGATCATTTCGCGGCACCCAGGTGGAGTGATCGGCGTCGGGCATCTCCTCTCGATTCGCCGGGGTGTCGATGATCGACGGCTGCAGCGCGTTGACCGTTATCGACTGATCTTTGACCTCGGCGGCCAAAGATCGGGTCAACGCATTGAGCCCGGCCTTGGTCGCCACATAGGCCCCTTCCCCCGGTCCCGGACTGGTCGTGGATCGAGAGCTGATAAAGATCAACCGTCCCTCACCACGTTCTTTCATCCGCTTGAGGATCGAGCGGGCGATATAGAGGCTGGAGCGTAGATTTACATCCACCAAAAAGTCGATGTCATCGGCGCCGATCTTGTCGATATGAGACCACCGAAATCCGCCGGCGCAGTGGATCATCGCGTCGATCGAGCCCACTTCGATCTCCACGGTCTCCGTCGCGTCCTCCACCATCGATGCATTGGTGACGTCCACTTTCATCTTATGATGGGTCGGCACCCGCTCATCGGTGACCAGCGAACCTGGCCCGGGAGCATCAATATCCCACCCCACCACATGGTGGCCGTGCTGCAAGAAATGATCTCGCACTGCGCTCCCCAATGCCCCGGAGGCGCCGGTAATAACGATTACTTTCTTTGTGTCCTGGGCCATCATCTCTCTCCTTGTTTTTTCGTTCTCTCAACGGCGATCGTCGGGTCAGAATGATAAGAACTGGAAGAATCCCTATCGCTGCCTAATTTTCTATCTAACCATTGCTCACAGAGAACGAGACGGCCAGCGCAAATCTTAGCGGCGGCCGATTTACAACCGAATGGAAGGGGAAAATAATGACGTCTGAGAACCAGGGACGTAGATGGATTGGACTGTTGATGGTCTGTGTACTCGTACTGCTCGCCGCCTTCAGCTGCGATCGTCACGCCATTGAAACGACGGGCGTAAGCCTTGAGAAGAGCGCCCTCGATTCGTCGCTCTTGATTCCCTGGGCATCCCTCGTCGATGAGCTCCGGCCCACCGCCGATGCTCGAGCGCCCACCGGAAGCTACCAGATCGACCAACAATGCCCGATGGTCTACGATTTCTCGATCCGCTGGCCTCTTCGAGAAGGTCTCTCCTCGGAGACGATGGGCCGCGTCGAGTTGGGCGCCACCCCTGAGAATCCGACAGGCCTGGAGCTTCGAAATCGGGCCACCGGGACCTACCCCATCCACCGCCAGGTCCGCCATCCGGGACACGAGTGGTGGAACGAAGAGATCGCACCGATAGAAGTTCAATTTGAGGCCAACGGACTTATCCCAGGCACAGACTGGCCGGGGGCCTGGACCGCACCTCATCAGCCCCTGGGGTTGGCGGCTTTTTTCCCGGCCCTCCCCACCGATGAGATCACCCGGTGGCATCTGGGGAGTCGCTCCCCGGACCCCTCGTCGGGGGCACAAGAAGATCAGGTCCTGGCCATCCACACCTGGGAATCGGGCCGCTTTGCAGTCCAAGACGAAGCGATCCGCGTCATCGACGCCCGCTCCAGCGAGAGCGGCCAGAGCTTTTCGGGGCGCTATCTCTTCAGCGAAAAAGGCCGACTGCTGGGCGCCATCTGGGCCGCCTCCCTTTCCGAGGGTTCCGCCCCGGCCGTCGCCACCATTCGTCTCACCGGAAGCTGCGACGGCGTGGTGATGGCGCCACTTCCCCGTGAAGAAAATATCGCCCAGGACGTCATCGAGACCTGGACTCGTTTTGCCAGCGCCATGCAGTCCGGCGAATCACTGCGCGCCGTCGCAAACCTCGACCCCGTACTCCGCGATCGCTACGGCGAAGAAGAGTTGGTTCTCCTCCTCGAACAACACCTGGCCCACCTCGGTCCCCGAGCTTTTGGTCGCCCCGTTCCCCAGTCCATCGTCGAAGAAGGCGATCGCTTTCGTTTCACCGCCGTGGGAGTCGCCTCCGATGACGAATCCACCGCGATCCTCACCGAAGTCACCGCCCGCCAGACCGACCAGGGCGTTCGTCTCCTTCGGGTTCGCTCCACCACCGACCACCGCGGTGAAGACTGGAATCTCTTCGACCTCAGCCCCTGAGAGCACTCCGCTCTCCTCTTATCAGATACCACAAACTTTCGTTCTCCTGAGCAGATGCTATAATCCCGGGGCGTCCTTCTTTCTTTCGCCCCGCGGAATCTGTTCATGTCCTCCGAAGTCCAATGCCCCGGCTGTGCCGCCCGCTTTCGCATACGCGTTGGCCCCGGCGCTCCCCTGCAGGCGGATCTCCCCTGCCCCAGATGTGGGGTGGCCATCGCGATGCGTCGTGAATCGCCAACATTGAACATGAAAAAGCCCGTTATTTCTAAGAACGTCGAACCCCGAGCCGGATGGCAGGCCATCGACCGCAGCGCCGTCTTCGGAAGATCTGCCCCGCCGCCCCCGGTCAGCCATAAGACCAAATCTCCCGCTCCGGAGACCTCTCGATTCGCCGAGCCAACCCGTCCTAAACTGGGGCTCTTCGGAGGATCGAAAGAAGACATCGACCCCTCTCGTCAGCCGAGACTTCCGGAAGCCGACCGGCCCGATCCGGTCCGTCCCCTGGCGAGCGCTTTGCTGAAGGAGCTAAAGCAGCGGCGCACCGGAACGGAACCCGTCCCAGGGGATCGCAACTCCGAGCCCCAGGCGCTCGTGGAGTCGACCCCCTCAGCGGGAAGGGACTTCACTTCGAGCACCGCAAAGACCAATCCCAGACTCCGAATTCCCGAACCCACCGATGAATGGCTGACCGATGAGTTGATCGAAGAGGCCGTCGACGCTGCATCGGAGGAGCTCTACGTCGTCGACGACTCTCCCATGCCCTTCGACCGCCTTCCCGGGGCGTATGACGATGGTAATTTCGGCCCGCGAGGCGCCACGGTCGAAGTCGATATGAAGGCTCTTTTAAAAAAAGGGGCAAAGGAGCCGCCTTCCCTTCCTGAAGAAGCGGCTCTTTTGCCCGAGCCTGAAGAGCAAGTAGAGCGAGCAGAGCCAGAAAAGCACGTAGAGCACGACGAAGAACTAAGTCCGGAGCCAGACGAGCAAGAACTCCAGACCGAAGTAGAGACGCCTGACACCGGATCCGAACCAGCACCGGAGCCCGCTGCGGTGGCCTCGGCCCCGAAACCTGATTCACTTCCGGAGCCTCAGGTGACGTACCGCCTTCGCATCAACGGCAAGGTGTACGGGGGCATCGAGTTCAAAGGGCTAATGGAGCTCTTCCGTCGGGGCATCTGGGTCGTAGCCGATCAGATCGCCGAAGATAACGGTGAGTGGATGCCCATCGAGGATCATCCCATCTTCGATCGCGTCCGCCACGCCATCGCCGACGGATTGACCAGCATACTTTTGAATCATGCTCAACTCATTGAAGAGAGCCCCCAAGACTCCGAGATCGCGCGCACTCCGCCACCGGCAGCGACACCCGAGATTCACAGCGCTGCCATCGAAACGGCCCCGGCCTCCGCTCCCGCCGAAACGATACCCTCGATTCGAGCCGCCAGTTCCACGCTCCCCTGGACGATCGCCCTGGTCACCACCGGTGTAGCCAGCGCGTCGTTGATGTACGCATTCATGAGCGCTCCTCTCTACCAGGACGACTCGAACGACCAGCCCCGGGCAGAGGTGATCGCCCCGGTCGTCGATGAATCAGCAGCCGTCACCCGCACCAATAAGCTGGAAAACCACAGACGCACCTCCGAGGCCATGGGCTACGCCGCCGACCTCA
>SKNI01000150.1 GCA_007120615.1 Myxococcales bacterium
ACCGAGAGAGTGCCGGGAATTGCCGAATAGCTGATCGTCAGAGAGTCATTCTGCCCACTCTCCACGACCACCGAAGCATCGCCGGCGGTAAAGATACT
Organism: Myxococcales bacterium; assembly: GCA_007120615.1. Lineage (GTDB taxonomy): Bacteria > Myxococcota_A > Bradymonadia > Bradymonadales > Bradymonadaceae > SKNI01. The sequence continues at coordinate 99 of SKNI01000150.1, forward strand.
ATCACCCCGGGTAATATCCGCGGGGGTAATTATATAGGCACCGGGCACCAGATCATCGAAAGAGGTCGTCTCCGTTATCGTGGTATCCAGGTCTCCTCCGACCACATCAATATCGGCTGCGGTCTCATCGGGGAGCCCCTCCACGATGATCTCCCACTGCCCGGGGACAGCCGCATAGGAAACTGTAGCCGTCGCCTGCTCATCGCTCACGATCGTAACGTTCGCCGTCTCCGCCACAAAAGTAGCCGGTGCTTCCACAACCTCTCGAGGCTCCAGCGTATATTCGCCAGGCTCCAACGCCGCCAACTCCCCACTCTGAGGCAACGCTGTGGTGGTGCCGTCTTCTGCCACCAGGTCGATTTCATGATCCACGCCGCCGGGAAGTCCCTCCACCGTCACCGCGAGGCTGCCCGGATCGAGAAGATAGAAAACGGTAGCCTCGGCCATCTCACCGCTGACGATGGACACATCCACCTCGCTCGCCAGGTATGTAGCATCGCCCTCCGTCACCGCATCGGGAACCAGCGTATAAGATCCCGGAGTCAAATCGGCGAGTTCTCCGTTCTCTGGAACGGCAACAGAACCGTCTTCGCCCACCAATTCGATCGACGGATTCAATCCATCGGGAAGGCCCTCCACACTTACTTCCAGGCCACCCAATATCAACTGATAGTCAACCTCAAAACTCGCTTCTTCGTCGTTTGAGACCTCTACAAATCCACCGTCGGCGGCGTAGGTCGCCGGTCCGACTTCGACATCTTCGACCGTGATCTCATAGCTTCCCACCACCAGGTCCGACAGAAGAGTGTCGCCATCGACCTGCTGCTCAAACCCCTCCGGTCCTTCGACCACTGCAGCACCGGATACTCCATCGGGAAGACCGGAGAAGGTAATGCTCAAGGAGCCCGCCTCCACTACAATCTCTTCCTCTTCACACCTCAGGGTGACCGAAACCGTCACCTCCGTCCGCTCCGGGTCATTGCTCTGAATTACCAGGTCCGTCGTCTGCTCCCCTGCTTCCTCCGGGCATTGGCCGGTAAGCACGGTCACCAGCGAACCCGACGGGGTCACCGCCATAGACGGCCGCTCCACAATGAGCCAGTCTGCATCGCTCTCGATCTCCACTTCCAGATCGGCACGCCCCGTATTCTCGATCACCAGTGATCGATCGACGGACTCCCCAATCTGAGCAACCATCTCCACCGAATCGGCCACCTCCAGAGTTGGTTCGTTCTCATCTTCCTCGATGGGAACTTCGATATCATCTCCGGCACACCCCAACGCCATCGCCGAAAGAAATCCCAGCAAAAACAAACTCCGCAACCCGATCCTGATCATCTCTCATATCCTCTTGAAAAATACGCCGATTTCATTGCACCGTAGGGTGACACAAACGAACTCTTCGGGTCAAGCGCTCCAACCATCGTGGCGGCCTCGCTGGATAACGTACACCGTCCCCCAAAACTCTACATGCTTTCTCTGACCAGACACAAAAAAGCGGTGATGGACTCTTCCATCACCGCTTTTCCTTTCATCGCTCCAAAACGCCGCCCCGATCAGTCATCATCGAGGGGTACCAGTTGCCCTGCCGGCGTATTATCACACCGTGGAACTCTGCATCGCGGGTCAGGAGCAGGTCCGTCTATTATTCCAGCACACATCAACAATGAGCTGACACAGGTACAATTACCATCGCATCCGCGCATGGGAACCTCATTGCTGCCACAGGAATTGGTACATGTAATACCTTGTCTGGCATAACAGCGGTCGGAGAATGAGAGAGTCCCCCGGGTTTCCTCGCAATAAGGACTGGTCACCCGATAGATTTCGATCGCACCTTCCACGCTGGTCGCCGAATCGGCATGAATGGCGTGGTCTGCCATCGCCGCTCGCGCTGCATATGGAACACTACCCACCTTCAGCCTGGGCGACATCTCATTATCAGTGCCCACTTTGATCCCGAGCTCTAAACTGGAGAATTGTGCGAAAAGCTCCGGGTCCAAAGTCTCTTCTTCCCCCAGATAGTGCAGAAACGAACCTTCCGAGACCTGTACGGCCACGATCTCCTGATGGTGCACGTCATCTCCATCGTAGAGACGGAAACGAATATCCACCTCGCCATCGATCGGCTGGCCTTCATCATCGGTCAAAAACCCCTGAATCGGGTACACCGCCGGGATTTCATCCGCTCCTGCAGTCGAAACCCCGACCACAGAAACCAGCAAACTCGCCATCAGCACACAGCTTAGAAACTTCTTCATTCTAGATCTCCTTTTCTTACTACTCCAAAGAAGGAGTACTTATTACGATCAGTTTTTGTTGGGGCTTCGTAACTTATAGGTGGGGCTCTCCGACTGAACCGCCGACTCCGTACCCAGTTGGATCTGTAGTTTATAGTTCTCAGACTCCGTCTGTGCAGCGCCCCCTTGAAGCCCTATCGAAGTACTTCGTTCGGTTGCCTCTTCAGGCTCGGTATCGCCGTCCGGATCGGGCTCGGTATCGCCGTCTGGGTCGGGCTCGGTATCACCGTCTGGATCGGGCTCGGTATCACCGTCCGGGTCGGGCTCGGTATCACCGTCCGGGTCGGGCTCGGTATCGCCGTCCGGATCTCCATCGCCGTCCGGATCTCCATCACCGTCAGCGTCATGCGTCCCCGATGTAGTTGTCGTCTCGCTCACATTACACCCAGAAAACACAAGGCCTAACGAAGCAATCAGACAAACCAAAACCAACCATGTTCTTTTTGAACCACTATCGATCATGATGACTCCTCTTGGTACCAGTTGCACATCAACTTTCGCACGATAACAAAATTCAATTCTCATACAAAGAACTCATTGCACACCCGGATGAGCCTGATGAGCCTGCGAGATCTCCGTTCGTACCGTCTTGGCATTCCAAGTTTTTGCTATACCCGGAAAACATGTCCCAACAAAAGCGAAAGATGGACGGGGTGTGATCCAGGTCCGTCGGTCGCGGCGGACGAAAGCCGCTCTTGGCCATTCCGAGCACGCGGTCGAAGGGTCGGACCGGCAGGGCAACGACTGGCTAGAAGCAAGGCCGAAGCTGTGGCATCGCCACCGCGAGGGCGAAGCGCCGCCGCCAGCGTTGTTCTGCCGGTTCGCAACCGAGTACCGACGGACGGACCTGGATCACACCCAGATGGACGGCCCGGCCCCGACAACGACCCAAGGCTCGGTGGATCCTGCACCCACCGGTCCCTTCGATTTTTCGAAGGTTATCTGGGCGGCGACGGGGGCAGTGATTTGTTCGGATACAACGTGGTCGGTTCATCGATGGCCGGGATACCACGTAGTCGGCCAGTCGATGGGTCGGTCCGTCGATGGCCGATCCGTCAATGGTCGGTCCGTCGATGGCCGATCCGTCAATGGCCGGTCCGTCAATGGCCGGTCCGTCAATGGTCGGTTCTTCGATAATCGACACACCATATTTTCGTCGCCCACAAACGATACAACAACCCAAAGGCCCGGTGGGTCCTGCACCCACCGGCCTCCCACTTGCGCGCAGCGCTCCTAACGAGCCCGGGGGCCTGCTCCCCGGGGGGGCGTTCCGCACCGCCCACCAACGTCATCTCCGTCGTTGCGCACCGCCCACCAAGTGAACCCCGTAGATCTCTGAATTTCACTTTTGGCAGGCTGTGATCCGGGGCACTTTACCCAACCAATTTCGATTGTTAGAATGCGGCACTTCGCCTTTTATATACCGATCGAGAGTGGCCCATGAGAGCATCTTACGTCTCCCAAGCCGTGGCCTTCATCGCAGCCTGGTTCTTTGTCGCAGGATGCACCGAGGACCCCGATTCCCAATGGAATCAGAGCCAGAATTCGGCGACTGAAAATCAGACCGAGAATCAGGATCCCAACCAGGAAGAGGAACCTGCCACGCCTTCGGGCAACGATATCGACCAGTCCCTGCTTTTTCTCTGCCTCGACGACGACGTCGGCTATACGGAAGCCCGAATTCGACGTATCGGGCGAAGCGAGTGGACCCGCAACACCGGCCACGCCGCAGGCTCCGCCGCTGATAAAAATCCCTTCGATGGCCTTCCCACCCATCCCTTCGCCACTTACTCCGATGGTGAAACTCTCAATGAGAGCGTCTTAGACATCTACCTCGACTCCGTGAAGTCCGGGTCCTACGGTTGGGCGACTCGAGATCGATGGCGAGCCGGCGCTCTCTCGAGTAACGTCGACGAAGACTCCATCGCCTGTATTTTTGACGACACCAGCCCAGACGCCGACTGCATCGAGACGTACACCGCTTACCTTCTCGAGCGAGGCGTACTCTTTCGTCCACCCACCACCGAAGAACATCAGGCCCTCATCGACTTCGCGACCAATGTACTGGGCTCAGAAGTCCCCGACGAAGACCACGAAGACGGCCAACAAGCCGCCCGACGACACAGCCTGGACCGAATCTTTTCAGCAGCATGGATGACCACGGGCGCTCTCTTTCGCAACGAACTTGGCGAAGGACCGGTGGACGAATACGGCCGCTCCCGCCTTGGAGACTGGGAGTTGGCCAACGCCATCGCCTACGCCCTCGACGGCCGCGCAGCCGGCGCCCCCGGCGTCTACGCTCGCCACGGGCTCGCCTGGTCCGCCGACTTTGAGGGCCATATGCCCATGCTTCGCCAGGCCGCCATGGACGGAACCATCTCCGACCCCGACGTCATCGCCGCCGCCGTGCGAGACTATTTCGGCGGCCTCGACGAGGACCGAGTTGACTTAAACCTCGACGTTCGCGACGAGCGCCGAATCTCTCGCCGTGGAGAATATTGGATGGCCAATGGCCTTCGAGAATTCTTCCGACAATGGCTCGGATACGACGCCCACATCAATATCTTCAAGGATACACCCAGCGCTACGTCGGCCTTCGGCTCCGAGGTCCACTCCGACTACGGAAACCTCATCAGCGGCTATTACGGCCACGAATCGCGACTCGTGGAGCAGATGGATGATATGATCGCCCGCATCGTCGCAGAGGACGAAGCGGTCTTTGAAAACCTTCTTACCTCTCGTACCTTTTACACCCCGGCGACCGCCGAATTCGAAGAGAGCAGTATCGTCAACAGCACCCTTCGGACCAACTATATCTACAACGTCACAGACCGCACCGAACCCACCCGGGAAGACCGCTGGCAGGTCCTCCCCGACAACGAACGCGCCGGAGTCTTGACCCACCCCGCATTCCTCGCCTCCCACGCCGGCGCCTTTGAGAACGACCCCAATATCGTCGACCGGGGAAAGTGGGTCCGTGAGAATATGCTATGCCAGGACGTACCCGACCTGCCGATCACTGTGGAAGCGGCCTTCGACCCGGAGACCCGCGACCAGTCCGCCCGCCAACGAATGACCGAACAGGTCGAGTCCCGCACCGAATGCATGGGCTGTCACGGTCTGATGAACCCCCTGGGCTATCCCTTCGAGGTCTACAACCACGCCGGTTTTTTGCGCATCGAAGACCACGGCGCGGAGCCCGATGGCTCCTCAGAACTTCGAAATATGCCCGACCCCGACTTAAACGGCCCCATCCGCGATGCCGTGGAGATGAGCGAGAAATTCGCCGAGTCCCCCTACGTCAAACGCTGCTTCATTCGACAGGTCTTCCGCTATTTCATGGGTCGCGATGAAGTCCTTCGCGACGCCTGCACCCTGGCCCAGATGGAAGAGACCTACGAAGAAAGCGGCGGCTCCCTGGCAGAAGTTTTGATCACTCTCTTTCAAAGCGACAGCTTTCAATATCGAGTGGTCAGCGAAGACCTCTAAACAAGATTCGAAGTCGGTTCTTCACAGACCTGATTCTCAGCAAGCAAGGCAATGCAATGACCTGGACCCGTAGAGCATTCTTAAAAACCCTCGGAATCGGCGCCGGCGCAGCTCTTTTGACGCCGTTCTACCGACAGGTCCTCGCCACCGGTGAGATCCCCAGGCGATTTGTGATCTTTGTGGAGGGAAACGGCACGGAACCCCGAAACCTCCTCTCCGGCACCACCGCCGAAGCCCTCCTCGCCGCGGGAACCGATGTCGGAGACGCTCGCCATCTCTATCGAAATTATAGCCACGACACCCCGGTGCTCTCCCGAGAATCGAACCTCGCTGATGCTCCGTCGCTAGCCTCCCTGGGCGCCGCCGGCGGGCCGTCGATGGAGGAGAAGTCAGCCGTGCTGCTGGGGCTCTCCAGCAAGATCACCGGCGGCGGCCACTCCACCGAGTCGGGAGCCCTCTCCTCCTCGCGCTCCCCTGTCGGATCACCCACGGATCTCACCATCGACCACCTCCTCGCTTCCATGAGCGGTGTACGACGGGGCACCCCCATTCAGGCCGTGCGTCTCGGCGTCGTCGGCGGAAACACCCGCCTTAACTACTCCACCTGCGCCTTCGGACCCAATCAACCCGCGCCGATCACCTGCGATCCCACCACCGCCTTTAACTCCCTTTTTGGCTCCGTCGCCTCCGGCGCCGGGGTCGCCAGCTTTCAGGAAAAGCGCGAACTCCTCGACTTCGCCGTCGCCGATGTGCAACGCGCCCTTCAAACCTTCTCCGGAAACTCCCGGGAACGAAAAAAGCTCGAGCGATACCTCGAATCCCTCGAAGACATGGTCGACCGCCAGGAGATCATCCAGGATATGGGCGACCACCTTCAATCCGTAAAACCCGCCGAACCCGACGAAAGTCTCCTCTATACCTCGGAGTCCCCGCTGGATCGGTTGCAGGCACAGGTGGACATGGCGACCGCCGCCCTCATCGGTGGACTCACCAACGTCGTGGTCATCGCCCTCGGCACTGGCGCCCGCCACTTCTCCCTGGACTACCCCAGCCTTATCGACCTCTACCCCGGCGGCGACATGCTCGGCGGCCACGACGCTCGCCACGCTGCTGAGAGCGGCCACGAGAGCTTCGTCAACCTCCTCACTACCATCACCGACCGCCACGTAGAACTCATGGCCTCCATGGCTCGCTCCCTCGACGCCACTCCCGAGGTGACTGCCAACGGAACCATGCTCGACCACACCGTGATGCTCTATATGTCGGACAACGGCGAGAAGCACCATTCTCTAGCTGAAGAGTGGCCGATTTTATTGATGGGTGGAGGCGCCCTGGGCCTAAAAACCGACGGTCGCACCGTCGTCTTTCCCCGCCACGGACACGACAATAACCGCCAGGTCTCCAACCTCTTCAACACCCTGGGACACGCCGCCGGCGCCGATCTCAACGCCTTCGGCCACGAAGGCATCACCCGCATCGCCGAAGGCCCCCTGAGCGAGATCTGGAGCTAATCTTTCGTGCTCAAGCTCGATCTTGGTATGCAAATCCCCACCTTCTTGATATCACTCCCCCCCCCCTGGAAAATCACAACTTCTGCGAGGGGTTTGACTATAAGATTTTCGGAGTTATCTCGGAGTACTGATGTTGAAAAAGACCGCCTCGATCATCGCCCTGTTCATGATTTTTTTCCTCCTGGCCTGCAAATCAGGCCCCGCGCCCCAGCCGGACCGCCTGGAGATGACTCCCACCATGGGCGCTCTGGAAGCTCTTGATGGAGCAAGCCCCTGGCTGCCCGATGCGACGGCAGGCGTCATGATCGTCTCCGGGCCGCAGGGCTGGCGAGAACTCGAGACCTGGCTCTTCCCCCTCGCGGACGCGGCACTGGAACCGGGAAGTCCCGGGACCGCTCAAGGGTTGAGTAATGATCTGACCACTCTGGTAGAAGAGCGTCTGGGATTTGACCTTTTTGAATTGCACACCCTCGTTGTCGGCGCCCACGAGGGCGGAGCTTCGGTCGTCGCCTTCGGAGACGTCGAGTTAAACGTCGACCTCCCCACCGTGGAAGGCACTGCGGGGACGGTCTACGAACTCTCCTTTAGCCGTCTCAATCAGGGTATCACTGACACAGACGACCAGGGCTTTGCCGCCTTCAGTCCCAGTCTCTTCATCTATCCTATCGAAACCCCACGGCCGGGACTGATTTTTTCGCTGAGCCCCGACGCTTTCGAGGAGTCCAACTTCCTCGACTCCCCGGTCCACAAGGGGCTTCACAACATCATCGCCGGCGTCGAAGAGACCAGCCCCACCGTCCTCCTCGCTGCGATGAGCAGTGAACTCCCCGAACTCGCCCACACCGGGATGCCCGAGCCGGAGAGCTTCTTATTCAGCATCGGTGACCTGGTCACCATGGCTTTTCAGGGACCAGAAGCCACCCTCGATGAAATCGACACCATGGCCGCTGCCCTTTTGGAAGAACTTCAGAATGAATTTCATGAGGTATATGAGCGACGCTCAAGCTCCCCCCTCAGTGAATATTTCGCCAGCATCTACGCATTCCACTTAATCGAAGGCCTCGTCGCTCAGGCAACGCCCGAGCGCACCGACGGCATCCTGCGCTACGACGTCGAACTCTCCGAGCGCGGTTGGCTCGCTGCGATGGCTACCAGCGGTCTGGCCACCCGGCTAGCCTTCTCCAATTTCAGGTCCCCCGGAGTCCGCTACGAGACCTACCCGGAGGTCGAAACCGCAGCCCCCCTCCAGGGATTCATCGACAGCGACATCATCCCCGTACACGACAGCATCTACTTTGGCGCCCCGGCGGCCCCGGTAAAAATTGTCGGACTCCTCTCGATGCAATGTCCCTTCTCCGCGCGCGCTTTCGAAACCTTACAGCAACTCGTCGCCAGCAATCCGGGCCAGGTTCAGGTCGTCATCAAACATTTGCCACTGCAGATGCAACAACAGTCCGAACCGGCCGCACGAGCCGTGGAAGCCGCCGCCAGACAGGGCCAGGGCATTCAGATGATGGAGCTCCTCTTTGAGAACCTGAATCGTTTTCGAGACGGGGATTTCGAAGACCTCGCCGCAGAACTCGCTGGAGACCTCGGACTCAATGTCCCGCAATTCCAATCCAACTTTCACGACAGCTCCACCGCCTTACGTGTAGAGACCGACCAAAAATTAGCCCAAGACTTGGGAATCAGGGGAACCCCCAACTTCTTTGTCAACGGTGCGGTCATCACCGGAGCTCAGCCCCTTAGTCGATTTAAGGAAGCGCTCGACGAACAAAAGCGCAAGGTCGATGAACTTCGCAGAGACGGCATACCGGAAGAGGGTCTCTATTCCGCCGCCGTAATGGCCAACTTTCAGGCCCCTGAGCAACCGGAACCGGAGCCCGATCCGGAGCCCGAGATCACCATTATCGACGGCGACGCTCTTTCCATCGACAACTCCTACACCCGGGGGCCCGACGACGCCCCTATCACAATCTACGAGTTCTCCAGCTTCCAATGCCCCTTCTGTGCTCGCGGCGCTAGCACCATCAAAGAGATTCTCAAAGAATATCCCGATGACGTTCGCCTGGTCTATAAGAGCTTCCCGCTCACCTTTCAGCAAGAGAGCGCCGAAGCTGCCGCGGCCGCTCACGCCGCAGGCAACCAGGAAAAATTCTGGGAGATGTACGACCTGCTCTATCAAAACCAGAGAAGATTTACCGAGGATAATATCTTCGAAGAACTCGCCCGAGAACTGAACCTCGATATCGAGACCTTCCACTCCGATCGACAGAGCCCAGCCGTAATCCAACAGGTCGACGATGAAGCCGCCGCCGGAAGCTCCATCGGTGTGCGAGGAACTCCCGCCTATGTCATCAACGGTGAATTTCACACCGGCGCCCAGCCCATCGCCAACTTTCGTGCCATCATCGACCGGCTTTTGGAGGAGCGATAGTGTCGCAATACTTTTAAACAATCTCAATCATCATCTTCCCGGTCACCATCCCAGGAGTCCTCCGGAAGCTCATAGGTCGTCGCAAGACATTGGGGATAATATTTGCGCCGATGATTGAGGACCTCATCAATGGGCTCCTCCATTGAATATCGGATATAATTATCCAGATCTTCGCTCGTCTCGCGAAGTGCTTCCCGGTCAATCTCAAGACTTTTGATCTCTTCGCGAAACGAGGCCCATTCTCTCCCATCATGATCGATATGGAGGTGGGCCGGCGGCAACGGCAGGCCAACACAAACTGGCTCCGGTTGAGCGAGAAGTCTCTCTTCCAGCCTCGGAATATATTCCTGGAGAACCACCTCTTCCTCGATGATCTGAAAGAGTCGAAACTGAAAGGTGAGCATATCGGTTCGAGGCGATCTCAGAACACTTCCTCCCATTCGAGCCCCTCGATAAAAGGGCCAGATCTCGGCGTCGGACCAGGAGGACCAGGAGACTTCTTCGCCGACTTTCCCAACAGGCCCGATCTGCCACCAGTGCCGATTCTCCCAGGTGACCCGAATCTTGACCTCATCGCCCAGATCTTCTCCGTAGAGAATCTCAACGTCCTTGAAATAGACGTCCACCAACTGGGGGCCCGGTTCCTGAATGCATTCATCTTTGGAGCCCAGGGTCTGTTCATTCGGCTGGTCTTCATATCGATGATGCAGCAGATAGGGATGGTCGACGATCTCGACGCGGTCCACAGTCCCCACGAATACCGAGGTCGACGCGGCGAGCCAGAATTCGAGACTCTGAGCGGGGAAGGATCGGGGGTTGCACCCGTCGCCCTCCCCGGCGTTGGTCACGATTGGCAGCGCCACCCCCTCAAAATCAAATGGCTCGGGCTCCGGGAACTCCGCCCCGCTCCCCCCATACCGCTCGCGATCATTTGAGCCCTCCGAGCCCTCCGTCCCACAACCCATCGAGATGATCAGCGCGACGACCAAAACCCACGAAAGACATTTGACCCGACATTTTTTCATTTTCGTCCCTTCAGGTAATCTCTCTCAAACTGCTCAGCGTCCAGCCTTGATTGTGACAACCCTTCTTCCGGGCACAAGTGAATTTAATTTCACCCCCACCCAATCTAGTGGAGCCCGCCGGGACTCCAGTGCCTCTAGGCCGACGGCGATGTGGTCTTCGATTTCGACTTCATTACCGAGATTGCTTCGCACTCAAATCAAAAAAGCTCGCCGCCCATCTGTGGTGGGCGACGAGCTCTGAAGGTGAAACTGAAAACTCGAAAAAGAGGTGCCAGGTTTTTTACACGTAACTTATATGCCGGAATCGGCATAGCCCCGCTTCAACAAGGATGAGTAATACCATCCTCGATAATCCATCCGAAGTCGTTGATCAATGTGCTTCGCGCGGTAAGTCCGCTACCACTTGCGGTCGAGCATCCCCCCGCAAAGAAGACATTGGTCTGCACACTCTGATTGGCCCACCCGACCAGCGTCGCGTTATAATTCGCCGTCGACAGCCCGCGATGCAAGAACATGCTAAACATATTGGTTACATTTGAGATGTTCCACTGGCCGAGGTTTTGGTCGAAGTCATCGGCATTCTCGAACATAGAGTTCGTGCTCGCCAAGGAATCCGTAGTCCACGATCCGATTGGCTGATTGAAGTCTGTGGCGCCATTGAACATGGAGCCCATGCTCGTTACTGACGAGACGTCCCATCCCGAGATATTTCCATTAAACCGATCGTTGCCGGAGAACATACCGGCCATATTTTCGACGGACGACACATCCCACGAGGAGATATCGCGGTTGAAAGACATCTCCTGAAACATACCACTCATATTGGTGACGGAGGTCGTCTCCCAGTCTCCTATCTCATTGTTGAAATTATCGGCGCGATTGAACATGGAGTTCATATCCTCCACAGAGGAGACGTCCCAGTCATTGAGGTTCCGGTTAAATGAACTGGCGCCGCGAAACATTCTCCCCATATCGATAACCGAAGAGACATCCCATTCGCTGATATCTCCGTTAAAGTTGCTATGATTGAAGAACATGGAGTTCATATCCTCCACAGCGCTCACATCCCAATCGCCGAGGTCGCCACTGAAGGAATCGGCCTGATAGAACATGGAGTTCATATTGATCACCGAGTGGACCTCCCAGTCTTCCAGATCGCCGTCGAAGTTGGCATAATAAAACATATCACTCATATCCGTGACGCTTGATACATCCCAACTGCTGATGTCTCCGTCGAAACTAGAGGCCTGGCTAAACATGCCGCTCATATCTCTTACGGATGAGACGTCCCATTCATCGAGGTCCTGGTTGAACTCCCGCGCGTTTCTAAACATCGAACCTAAATCTTCGACTGAAGACACATCCCATCCGCCAATATCCTGATTGAAATCGGAAGCATCCTGGAACATACCGCTCATATTCGTAACCGAAGAGACGTTCCACCCTCCAATATCCTGATTGAAGTCCTCGGCGTCGCGAAACATCTCGCTCATATCCTGGACAGAAGACACATCCCAATCACCGATGTCGACATTAAACTCCGACTCGGCAAATATAGCGTGCATGTCCGTAATGCCGGAGACATCCCACTGATTCATGGCAGGCACGTTGGTCAACCCGCTGTCTTCAAAGGCGCGAGCCAATGTCGTGGTCCCCGTCAAGTCGGGCGCATCTTCGGCGGTGATCTCAAGCTCAGGAGTTCCCCGAAAATATCCACTGTCGCTATTGCCCAGGCGAAGCGGTCCCCATTGCTCGATATCCAAGAGCTTTCTGACATCCCCACTGCCGGCAAAAGCCCATCCCTCGATCTCGCCGTAGATCTGAACGGTGAACACCCCTTCTCCGGCATAGGTTCGAGTTGTCTCGTCTTGATCGAAGCTCGTGATCACATCCTGAGCGCCGTCACCCCATTCGACGAGAAAGTGATAATTTCCATCGTCGACGAGTGGCAATACGATCTGGTTCGAGTCGGAATGGCCGAGAAAGGAATATGACGTATCCCAGACTGTGACAAAGGGGGCGAGGGACGCATTGACGACGACCTCCTCAAATTCTGTCTCTCCGTCGAGTTCTGCCTCCACGCCAAATGTCCACTCCCCTTCAATAGTAACTTGCTCGACAATCGGCGACTGGCAGTCATCGAAAGTCTGCACACCACCGAAATCTTCATGGGTTAGCGTGCACTCTACGAAGTCGCAATCGGGAGCGCGAACATCGATTCCATCGTCCTCACCGACGAGACGTCCCAGCCACCAAGGTCTCGATCGAAAGAGACAGCTCCCTTAAACATCGATTCCATCGTCCTCACCGACGAGACGTCCCAGGCGGAAATGACCGCATTGAATTGTCCGGCATCGAGAAACATCTCGCTCATATCCTCTATCGCCGAGACGTCCCAATGCCTTATCGATGACGGACTCCCCAGGGATTCACAGCCAGAAAACATTCGAGCCAGAGACGTGGTATTCGTCAGATCCGGCAGATCATTTGCGTTGATATTCAGGCCGGCCGCCTCCTTAAAATAGCCTCCCTCCCCGGTGAATCGAACTGGCCCCCAATTTTCGACCGATTGTATCTGGTGGGCCGAATCTGGGACGGCCTCGAAATTCCATCCCTCAATACGCCCCCAGATTCTAATCGTATCTCCTTCCTCACTACCGTCATACTCATGCGACACGTTCGGCAGGTCATCGCCAGTGAAAACGGTGGAGACGCCATCGCTCCACTCGACCAGAAAGTGGTTATCACCTGTGTCTACAACGGGCAGCGCTATGAACCCCTCCTCCATATCCCATCTTGTTTCGAAGGCCGCCGTCGATGTTTCTATCTCGAGCTCAGCAGTCTCACTATTCTCGCCCCGCTCCGCCTCGACCTCGAGCGTCCACTTCCCATCCCGACGCACCTGATGGGTAAAGGCCTCCGTGCAGGTTTCGGGTCCCTCCGTCGCTGAAAAATCTTCGTGGCTTAGATGGCATGTCACGATCAAGCACTCGTGTTCACAATCGATCGATATATCGAACTCGATATGAACCTCCGGCCCTTCTCCGCCTTCGACGATAACCTGTGAATAAGATCCGTTTACGTGAAGTTCAAAATCATCATCACCATTTTCACCGTCACCGCTTACGTCGTCATCGGGCTGCCCATCCCCATCTGCGTCTTGCCCGCCCACATCTCCTGTATCGAAGACTGCATCGGGATCCGCTCCGGACCAGTGGACATTGTCGAGGTCGGTGAATAAATCACACCCCGACACTGAGATGAGCAATACCGCCACAACGATCAGCGCCAGAAAGGAAGAGTCGTTGGGAGAAGAGAGTCCTCGACCTATGCGAATTTTATACGGCGTCGTCGGCGAAGGCATGGGCCACGCCATTCGAAGCGCCGTGGTCCTCGAAAAACTCATCGCCGGCGGCCACGATATTCACATCGTAGCCTCCGGGCGGGCCCACGGTTTTCTGGCCGACCGCTTTCGAAACGTCGACCCTATCTGGGGTCTAACCATGGCCACTGCTGACAATGAAGTTCAGAAGCGCCTCACTGCCCGAGACAATCTCCTGGGTGCTATTGAAGGCATGCCCGCCAATATTCGAAGCTACTTCGAAGTGGTCGGGAAATTCTCCCCACAGGTCGTCATCAGCGACTTCGAGTCCTATAGCTGGCTCTTCGCTAAGACCCACCGCCTGCCGTTGATCTGCATCGACAACATCCAGATCATCAACCGCTGCACTCGGCCGGTGTGACCCCGACCTCGACGC
>SKNI01000114.1 GCA_007120615.1 Myxococcales bacterium
ATAATTCTGATTAGTTGACGCCGGTCCTGAGTGACGATCTCTTCGCCGTCTGCACTCGACGATGCTACGGCATCGCCTCGTTTCGACGACTTTGACCTCGTCACCCAGTCCTCGACCTCAATTAATCATCTTCACTGCGTCTATGTACTAGAACCACGCGGGTTGGAGGCTGAAGATGATCGTGCGCAAGAAATATCTGCTCGCAATAGGCCTCGTTGTGGTCGGGGCTCTGGTGGCCCTGGGTGGGCTGCTTTTTTACTACGGCTGTGGCTGCATGCCTTTTGAGGATCATTCTCATTCCGGGGAAGAGACCGAAGTTCTGTTGGCGGCAGTGAAGCTGGAGGCCGGCACCCGCCTGGAGCGAGAGTCTGTTCGTATCCAGCCCACACCGGACCAGTTTTTGCCGCACAATCCGGCTCTGGCCTCCGATCTCGAGGAGTATCTCGGAGCCAGGTTGACCGTCGATCTCGAAGCCGATTCAATGCTGCTGACCGAGGATTTTGCCAGCGACGAGGAGCCGAGGCGTTTCGAGGGAGAGGGCCCGTGATTTCACGGCGATTTTCGTGCTTTTTAAAGATCGCTGTTTACGGTTGGCGTTGTGGAATGGATAGATTCGATAATGATTTGAAATGATGGAGGACGATCACCATGGCAGATATCGAACGCAGAGCAGAAGCGCAGTGGACCGGAGATCTAAAAAGTGGAGTGGGTAAGACCTCCGGGGAAAGCGGCGCTTTTGAAGATGTGGAATATACCTTCGCCACTCGCTTTGAGAACAAGCCGGGAAGCAATCCCGAAGAACTCATCGGCGCCGCTCACGCCTCCTGTTTCAGCATGCAACTCTCGGGAGTGCTTACGGGGGATGGAAATACCCCGAAGAGAATTCACACCCGGGCCACGGTGACCATGCAAAAAGTAGAGGGAGGCTTTAAGGTCTCCGGGGTTCACCTTCACACCGAGGGGGAAGTGCCCGGGATCGATGAGGCGACCTTTAAGAAAGCCGTGGAGAAGGCAAAAGAAATCTGCCCGATCTCGGTACTTTTGAGCCCCGGCCTCGAAGAAGTAACGGTGGAGGCGAACCTTCTATGAGGCTGTGATTGGAAAAGTCGGGGCGGCAGGATTTGAACCTGCGACATCCTGCTCCCAAAGCAGGCGCGCTACCAGGCTGCGCTACGCCCCGTGATGGTTGTGAGTACAACCGGGCCGGTAGATATAGTTGATTATAAGCACGGGTGCAACGGTTGTCTTCGTTCGGTATGCTCGGGAGCCGATAAGAGTCTTGAATCACCTCCCGGTGTGCTTATTTTAGCGTCATTGATGGTATCCCCCGGAAAGCAGGAGTTAAGATGTCCAATCGCGAAGCCCATTCCTCGTCGACCAGCTCAGATGATGTCGAGATGATCTGGATCTTTACGACCTCGAATTTTGCAGAGGCCGAGTTCATCACCGATATCTTCGATGAAGAGGATATCGCCTATATCGTGCGAAAGATGGAAGTGTCCGCATTCCCCACCAGCGTCGGCGGCCAAGATCAGACCCGGCTCGCCGTAGAAGACGGACGAGTGGAGATCGCCCGGGGCTTGATTCAGCAAGCCATTGTAGATGAGGCCATCCCCGGCGACGGAAATTTCATCGAGCCGGTGACCGGCTAACCTCGTTTAGCCGGGCTCATTGATCCCCGAGGTTGCCTCGGCGAGGGTGATGGGTTGGCGGGTGGAACAGATGGAGTGGAGGACTCTTCGATATCGGTGGGCTTTATTATGCCAGCTGATATGGAGGTCGGGCTGACGCTCCAGGAGCGCTCGAGCTCCGTAGACGTTGTGAAGGTCGGTGGCGTCTAAAAAGTCCAGAGCGTGGAATTCGAGGCTAAAAAACCGGGCAAATCGCCGGTCCAACAACGGCCAGATACGCTCCCAGCGCACGGCATCGATGAGGTGAAGGCTGGTTCCGATGATCGGAACCGTCCCCCCGGCGAATACGGTCATGGGAATCTCGACGTAATTTTTCGCGGTGGGGGCGGCTTTCCAGAATTGCAGCGGTTCAGGGAAATAGGGCTCTCGGGGAGCCAGGAGGGTTCGAGGATCGGTTCGATCGCTTCGGCTCTCCTGGCCCTGAAAGGCTCGCCATCCCATCACCAACGCTTTGGCAGCCCAGTAGCTACTGCAGGGAAAGAGAGAAGCATCATAGCGGTGCCCCTGACGTCGGGAAAAAGCGATGATCTCGGCGCTCACATTATAGCCGGGGGTTCGAAAGCCCACCGGTTTTTGTCCCGTGGCCTCCAGAATGGCTCGGTCCGTGGCGCCCAGTTGGTAAGAGATCTCCGATTCCGGTTGGCGGCGAAGATCGTAGGGATGGTCGTAGCTGTGATTGGCCAATTCATGGTCGTCGTCGACCAATTGGCGAGCGATCTGGCGATGGTTCGGGCGCTCCAGATCTCGGCCGACGATAAAGAAGGTCGCCGAGATCTCGAATTCAGCAAAGAGCTCTCGAGCTCGACGAAGGCCGGTGGTCCAGGTGGGGTCGACGCTCTTGGGCGGAGCAAGAGGCAGGCCGTGGATGGCCCGGTAGCAGTCGAGTCCGTCGACGTCCACCGAGATATTGGCGTCACCCTCTAGAGGGGGCTCGATGGGGGAGGTGCCGGTTATCGATTTGCGATTCGAATCACCCATACAAGGCGTCCCAGATTCTTGAGAACATTGGGTACCCGACGAAAGAGATGGACAGAGGGCTGGCGCTTCTCCTCGATGCGAATCGGGATCTCCGTCATGCGAAAATTCATGCGTTCAGCGCGAATGACAAATTCACTGGCGAAGAGATCTTTATCTACCACGCAGCGACCGACGACTTCTAAAAGACGGCTTCTGCGAAACGCTTTCAGACCGTGAGTGTCGGTGCCGTGAAAGCCCAGAAATACCCGAAATAGCCCGTTGAGAACCCGGGTCGCGACCCGGCGAACGATGGGACGATGATCGAGAGAGCTGTCCAGGGCTTTGCTGCCGACGACCAGATCGAATCCTTCTTCTTCGATCATATAGAGCGCCCGGGAGTAGAAATCGGTATCACAGAGATCGATCTCGTCGCAGAGAACGATATCGCCCTGGGCCTGTAAAATCCCAAGGCGCATGGCCAGTCCGTAATTGGGCTCTCCCGTTCGCAACAGCCGCACCTGTTCAAAGCGCTCGCTTAGCTCTTCACCGATCTCGACGGTGCGATCGGTGGAGCCGTTTTCGCTCAAGATCAGCTCGTAGCTGTAGCCCTCAAGCCGAGGCTCGGCCTCGATCTGGGCGATCAGATCGCAGACGGACTTCTCGATGATGACTTCCTCGTTATAAACGGGGATAACGATAGAGAGTTCGACGTTCGATGTGGAATCTTGAGCGGACTCAGACATATTGGATACTGCAGTTAGTCGAGAGTTGAAGGACGGCGTCGCGGCGCGCACCATAGCGCCTGTTAAGAGTCAGGGCAATTATCATCGGAGCAATGGGCAGCAAAGGGCATTTATGGCCAGTCAAAAAGGAGAGCAAGACCAGCCGACGCGGGCCGATGTAGAGGCTGCGGCCTACCGCTTTCTGGGGCGCCGGGACTACGCTGTTGAGGAGTTGGCCCGAAAATTACGACAGAAAGAGTTGCCGCAAGAACTCATCGATGAGGTCCTGAAAAGCCTTCAACAGGCCGGATATCTCGACGATCAGCGCTTTGCGCTGGTGCAGGGCGCGATCCTGGCCCGCAAAAACTGGGGCCCTCGACAGATCTCTCATAAGTTGCGGGCCCGGGGCGTCGCAGAGTCGGTTGTGGAGGAAGCTCTCTGCGAGATCGGCCGCGATGTGGACTGGACGGCCAGCGCAAAGGAGCGCTTGCACGCTCGCTTCGGGCGCGCAGAGGATCTCGATGATGATCAGCGGCCCCGTGCATTTCGCCATTTAACCTATCGAGGGTTTGCTCCGGCATTGATTCGTCGACTCCTCTTCGACTATTGATGCACCCTGCGGCTGATGCATCTGTGGCCCGGTCGTTTATATCCAGGCGTTTTCTTCTATCCCTCCTTGAGCAGTATTGATGTTGACCGAATTTACACTGGGCTTTGTATTGGCCCTGTTTTGCGCGATCAGCTGGGCAGCGCTGGATATCTCCCGCAAGAGTCTGGGGGCGAAGATGACCGCCACCGGTGCCACCGCCGGACTCATGCTTCTGCATGTGGTCTACCTCGGCCCCCTTCTGGCGGTGGGCTCCGCGGTCGACGGCGGTGATG
>SKNI01000570.1 GCA_007120615.1 Myxococcales bacterium
CCTCTTCCACCGGTGGGCAAATTTGGGATCTCGGAGGCGTTCCGGTTGCGAATCAACGGGGTCGCTCGAGATTGTGATCCCCGGGTCATCATCGCCGATGGAGCCGAGCGCTGCGTTGAACAAAAAGTTGGACAAGAATTTACGGGGCACTGGGTGGACCCAACGCAGGCCCTGGATACCGATCGGAGCACCCCCGACGATTTCGATCTGGACCGCTCTCTCGATGAGATTGCTTATCTGCAATATACCTCGGGGAGCACGGGAGAGCCCAAGGGGGTGGTGGTCACCCACGGCAATCTGGTGGCTAACCTGCGAGCCAGCACTCTGGCGGGACATTTTTCTGATCAGGATCGGTGTGTCTCCTGGTTACCTCTTTATCACGATATGGGCTTGATCGGCGGGCCCCTTCTGGGGATCTATCTCAACGGAGCTCCTTATTTGATGGATCCCGTTGATTTTATTTTATCACCGATCTCCTGGCTGGAGGCTCTCGATCATTTCAAGGCGACGTTTACGGTGGCACCTAATTTTGCCTACTCGATTGCTGCCCACAAATTGCGGGATAAGGCGCTGGAGAAGCTCGATTTTTCTTCGTTGCGCCTGGCGTTTAATGGCGCCGAGCCTATCGATCACCGCACGGTCAAGCGCTTCATGGAGCGATTTGAGCCTCTCGGATTTGAGGCCCGGGCTCTCTATCCGGTCTACGGGCTGGCGGAGGCAACGCTGGCGGTGGCGTTTCCTCATCCCTCGGAGCAGGTGGAATACGATCGAGTGGGGCGAAAAGAATTGACCTCCAGCGGGCATGCCCTCTCGGGAGGCTCGGAGCAGGACGATGGTGTCACCTTTGTGAGCGTAGGGCAGGTGGTTTCAGACCACGAGGTCGTGATTCGAGATCGAGAAACCGGAGAGTTGTGCGGGGAGCGCGAGTTGGGTGAGGTCTGTGTTCGAGGGCCATCGGTATCGCCCGGATATTTCGGACATCTTGACGATGCTCAGCAAGAGAATCGGGAGTTGGCCACCGGAGATCTGGGCTATATCGCCGACGACCGCCTTTTCGTCGTCGATCGTATAAAAGATCTGATCATTGTGGGGGGGCGAAATTTCGCACCCTCCGATATCGAGCACCATAGCTGCCGAGTGGAGGGGATTCGTCGGGGGGCGGTGGTGGCATTTGGGCTGGTTGGAGAGTACAGTACCGAGGAACTCTATCTTGTTGCCGAATTTGATCCCCGTTCTATGCGTTCTACAGAAGATGTGGAGCGGGAGTTACGCCAGATTGTTCGGGCGGGCTTCGAGTTGACGGTGGCCGAGGTCTTATTTGTGCCCCCGCACAGCCTGCCAAAAACGTCGAGTGGTAAGATTCGGCGGCACGAAGCGCGGCGGATGTTTGTGGAACAAGAATTTGAGTCGATGAGTCAGTTGGGCACCAGACTATCTGCGGTCGGCCGGTACGCAAAAGGACGCGTGCGCAGATGGGTGGCAACCAACCTTCAATCCTAGTCCTGCGAGGGTCAATTTTATCGTTTGATCGATATTTTCGTGCAGGAGGGAGACCTACTGAGGAAGCATTAGCATCCGGAAGAGAGTCGGTCGTATGGTGAGACAAAAAAACCTCAGTCTTGACGATGAGTTTCGAACCCGGGCGGTGATCTATTTTGCGCTCTCGCTGGTAATATGGGCACCGGTCTATTCATTTTTGATGTACGGCCTGGCCCCTCATATCGAGGTGGTGATCTCGACGATGATCTGCATGGTGCTGGTCGGAATCAGCCCCCTCTTATTGCGTTGGGGCGCCTCGTTCTGGTTCGTTGGGAACTGGCTGGCGTTCAACGTCTACTGGGAGATGCTCTTCGTGGGGGCCTATGCCGGTTATGGTCCGCCGCCCTTTTATTGGCTGACGGTCTTGCCGCTGCTGGCATTGGTGATTGCGGGACTGAAGTCGGCGGTGTTCTGGTTGGTCATGACCATGATCAGCATGGCGGCCTATTATTTCTTACTCTCCGAGGGAAGCGCTCCGGAGTTAGTATTGACCTCCCAGGGGCAGCTGGTCTTTGAAGCGTCGGTGCTTGCGGGGCTTTATGTTCTGGTGATGTTATTGGCGACGGGATACGAAAAAGTGAAAGTTGGAGCGCTGGCTCAGTTGCGAGCCAGCGAGGAGCGGGAGCGATCGATTGTGGAGAACGCCGCCGACGGGATCTTGACGGTCGACGCCAATGGAATCATCCAGTCTATCAATCAGGCGGGCTGTCGAATCTTTGATGGGCGAGATGAAGATATGACGGGGATGGCGCTGCAAGAGTTGGTCCCCCATCCGCAAGAGGATTCCTCCTCGGATTCGGGGGCTACTTCATCGTCGAGGGCCGCCGATGGTGGACGCCCGTTTTTGCGTCAGTGGTCTGGCCGTCGATATGAGTCGGAAGCCAGGCGGGGTGAACGAGAATCGGTGCCGGTAGAATTGGCAGTCGATCGCCTCGACCTGGCCGAAGACGAACGCTACGTGGTGGTGGTGCGCGATCTGAGCGATCGCAAGAAGGTTGAGGCGCAACAACAACGAGATCTTCAGCGGTCCAAAGAGAGCTTTCGAGCGTTGATCGAGAATCTTCCCGATGCCGTCATCGTGCATCACCAAGGCACGATCGTATATCTCAACCCCGCGGCCGGTCAGATCCTCGATCACGACAGCTTTGAGCAGCTGGTGGGGCAGCCGATCTCGAGGTTGATCTCCACTGAGGATTGGGACGAATTCAAGACCTCGATGGAGGAGTCAATCCAGGGAGGAGCGGTTCGATTTATTGAGCATCAACTGGTCGCCGAGGGCGGAGTGGAGATTCCCGTGGAGTCGACCACCTTTCAGGCTGCGTTTCAGAACCAGTTGGCAATGATTACCATCGCCCGAAATCTGACCCGACGAAAGAAGATGCGCGCTCAGATGATGCAGATGGAGCGTATGAGCGCCGTGGGAACTCTGGCCGCCGGAGTGGCCCACGAGATCAACAATCCATTGACCTTCGTTCATGGGAATCTGCAATATGTGGCGGAAGAGATTCAGCTGGCCTTTGAAGAAAGTCAGCAGCAACGTTCCGACGATGACGGTTCTCGGTCCAGACTCCTCGGTGATTGGAGTCAGTCCTTGCAGGATGCTCAACAGGGAGCGGAGCGAATCGCCAGAATCGTCTCCGATCTGGGGACCTATTCCAAACGGCGTTCTCGAGAGATTACGTCGGTGGACGTAGAAGAGGTAATCGAGTCCACCATCAGCCTTGCCCACGGGGAACTAAAGCATCGCGCCCGAGTGGTCCGTGAGTTCACCGAGGTGTCTGTCGTCCGGGCCGACGAGACAAGCCTGGGGCAGATTTTGCTCAATCTCCTCATCAACGCGGCTCATTCTATCGAGGGCCAGGTCGACAACAACGAGATCCGAATCGTACTCAGCCAGGATGAGGACTTCGTAAAAATTGTAGTGCGCGATACGGGAACCGGTATTCGGGAAGAGGTCATCCATCAGATCTTTGATCCCTTTTACACCACAAAATCGGTGGACCAGGGTACCGGTCTGGGTCTGTCGATCTGCCGCAATATTGTCCAGGAATTAGGAGGTGAGATTACGGTGGAGTCCGAAGAAGGGGTGGGGACCGCTTTTACGGTTCTTTTGCCCAGACCTGAGTTGCTCGAGGAGCGCTCGGAAGGACCGCCGAGTGAGAAGAAGATCTCTGCGAAGGCGCTCCCACCGCGGAATATTAGCAGTGACGAGGGCTCGATTCAGATCATGGTCATCGACGATGAGCCATTGGTCACCAAGACACTATATCGAATGTTGGGAGCCGAATATTCGCTCACCGACTTTCAGGAGGCTACCGTCGCGTTGGAAGCTCTGCGTCAGGGCAATTCTTTCGACGTCATCCTCTGTGACCTGATGATGCCCGGAATGTCGGGGATGGAGTTCTTTGAACAGCTTCAGCTCGAATCACCTCGAGACGCGCAGCGAGTGCTCTTTATGACGGGAGGGGCGGTGACGAAAGGGGCGTCGCACTTTCTCGAATCTACCAACGCTGTGATCCTGGAGAAACCATTTCCCGGAGAAGATATCCGCAAGCATATCCACGATATCATCCTGCGATCCGAAGGGCTGCACTAAACCAGATTTACTTCCGAAACCCGGAGTTTGTGCTTTGTGAGGTCGGCGTCTGCCCGCTTTTCCTCTCTCCAGGTAGCGATGCTGGCTGTCGATCGGAAAAACGAACATCCATCC
>SKNI01000399.1 GCA_007120615.1 Myxococcales bacterium
CCTGCCGACGAAGTGTCAGACCTGCGGTGGGAAGGTCGGGGTACCGTATGGCCCATCGCTTATGGCGCTATCGCCGATATTTCTGGCTGTTTTTATGTTTTTATTCTCCAACCTCATTTTGATCAGTGTCGGGCTCTTTGTGATTGGAACGGTGGTCAGCCTGATCCTATATCTGGAGTGGGTTCCCCTGGAGAAGCGGTCCTGACCTCACCTCTACAGTGGGAACCCGTCGCCGAAGACTCAGCGCTTCAGCTGCCAGAGTTCTCGATTGCTGTCGTCGTACTCCGCCGGAAGATAAATCGCGTCACCCAGAGCCGCCCAGAAGAAGTCACTGGAGCGATGCGCCACGGCATTCTCCGCATCGGAGTCGGCTGGCCGAATCATCGTCGTTCCCGCTTCCGTGCCGTTGGTTACAAAGACCTGACCGCCATGCTCGGGATGCTCCGCGGTAAAGAAGACCAACCCATCGTGAGAGAGAAAGTTGTTTGGAAAGGAGTTCTCCGTCGGATGGATGACGGCGACCAGTTGTGTCCCTCCGGCGGTTCCATCGCTCACCCAGAGTTGCTGGCCTTCGTGGGATGGATGATTGGCTGGAAAGAAGAGGCGTCCATCCGTATGGACGTGAGCTCTTTCCATTTGCTGAGGTGTGACGTCGTGAAGCTCTTCTGTTCCTTGCTGGGTCCCATCGCTTTTCCACAGGGCGGCGTCTCCGCTGAGGCCTGTGGTGGTAGCGCTAAAGAGTAGGTGGTCGCCGACTTGCACAAATTGTTGCGGATAAGCACCCCACTCTCCCTGATCTGGTTCGGCGACGGTGATCATACGAGTCCCTTGTTCAGTGCCGTCGGTAAACCACATCTGCCAGTTACTACCCCCGTCACTTGCGCCGAAGACAAGTTCACCGTTGAATTCTGTCAGACTGTGAGGAGGAGTAGAGGTGAATTCGAAATCCGTCACCTGGCGGGTGCCCCCCTCGGTACCATCCGTCACCCAGACGTCCCATCCTCCGTCGGCGCTCTGGGCGACGAAATAGAGATTATCCCCCGCTACGGTGAGTTGCTCGGGACGCGCGAAGCCATCGGAGTCTACCGTCACCACGCCCTGTGTCCCTTCGTCCGTACCATCGGTGGCCCAGACGTCATAAGGCTCTCCGGTGGTGCCGCCGGCAAAGAAGAGTCGACCGTCAAACTCCGTAAAATAGCGAGGTCGCTGTCCACCGGTGCCAGAAAACGAGCCCAGCCGGATGGTGCCGGTTTCAGTTCCATCGGTGATCCCCAGGCCGTCACGGCTTGAGAATACGAGTCGTCCGTCGTACGGAGTAAGCCCCTCCGGATTTTCGATCGTTTGCAGCACACTTCCCGCAAGTGTGGGCACGACGACTGTTCCGTCGGAGGTCCCATCCGTAGAATGAAGCGAGGAGGCTCCCATGCTCGCCCCTGCGAGCTTAGCCCCGAAGAAGAGCCGATCATTTACGACGGTCAATTCCTCAGGATCGGAGCTCCCGTCGTCGTTGATATTGACGACCAGGGCGAATTCAAAATCCTCGGTGGCCACGGCACCACCGTTTCCACCGTTTCCACCATTTCCACCGTTTCCATTCTCGGCGTCACTCCCACAGCCAACGCCGAGAAGTATTGTTGCCATGACGCAGATGGACAAACGCAGGGGAATCCTCATCAGGTACCTCCATTATTTATTTAAGTTTTCAAAGCTGATTTTCTCTCTATAGCATACCTTCATCTGGATGACAAAATTAGTTATTTTGCCGGGATAAATTCTTCGGCTTACCCCTGGGTCAGCGCGCCTTATCCTCGGTGGGACTGCACACGTTCCTCCGGCGGCTGCACCAAACCAGGTTTACTTTCGAAACCTTAAGAATTGGGCGAAGTGAGGTTGGATGGATGTTCGTTTTTCCAACCGACAGCCAGCATTGCTACCTGGAGAGAGGAAACGCGGGCAGGCGCCGACCTCACAACGCCCAAACTCCGGGTTTCGGAGTAAATCTGGTTTAGTAACGGGCCGCCTTCTGTCGCGTAGAGAGCGACGTGGGAAAAGTACTCGTCGAGGAGTTGGGATAACGCGAGGGGGAGTTAAAAAAGCGTTTTATTTATGCACCGGATGCTGACAACCTATTTGAAATGGAGTATCATCGCGAAATTCGATCCGCTTAAAAATCATGAATTACCTGCGCATTTATCCCCACGGAATGAGAAATCCGAGATGAAATTCCAAGTATACCTGATTGTTCTATTTCTGTTTTTGACCGCCTGCAATGTGAATGAGACCCCCGTGGTGGTCAATGGCGATGTGGAATGTGAGTCCGATCGAGATTGCGATGAAGGGATCTGCGACGAAGGCACTTGTGTCGAGGCCCCGCTCTGGGATTTTCTGGAGAATTGCGAACAGGATTCGGACTGCCGAAGCGGTATCTGCGTGGACTCTTCAGAGGGGCTCGTCTGCTCGGAGAGCTGCAGTGACGACACCGACTGCGACATCGCCGAAGGTTGGAGCTGTCAATTTGCAGCAGAATACGGCGAGGAGATCTGTTTGCAGGTAGCCGAGCAAGGGCTGCCGGCATCGGGTTCCACGCTGTGCGGAGCCGGCGGAATTTCTCAGGGCGATGGATATCGACTCGAGCATTGTCTGGCTCCCTTTGATTCTCCCTCGGAGATGCTCGTCGGCGAAGGCATCCGCCTGGAGTCCGGCGCCTTTGGGGCGATCACCGAATGAAGGCCTGAGTGGAAAATATATTGGTTTGTTGTCGAACGAATTACTTGAGGAGATCTGATGAGCAGAAATCGTTCCATATCCATCGTCTTGACCGCATTATTGGCCATATTGTTCGTGCCGGGAAACCAAGCGTTCGCCCAGGGAGTCCCCCAGTCGATGACGCATCAGGGACGACTTCTCGACGATAATGGAAGCCCAATTTCAGGAAATGTAGAGCTTACCTATACGCTTTACGATGCGGCCTCGAGCGGTTCGATATTGTGGCAGGAAGAGAAAACCGTAGTCGTCAGCGAAAGCGGATTTTACTCCGTTGAAATCGGCAGCAACTCCAATCCGATCACAGCTACCATCCTCAGTGACGGCAGTGCCTGGATGGGAGTAGCCGTCAACGGCGGTGCCGAACTTCAACCACGGATCTCGCTGACCTCGGTTCCCTTTGCCCTGCGAGCGGACAGTGCCCATGTGGCCGTGACCGTACAGGACGGCAGCATCACCTCGAGTTCTCTGGCTGAAGACTTCTCACTGAGCGCCGAGCATATCAGCGAAGCCGGTCCGACCCTGGGCGGGCTCTCCTGCGCGAACGGTGAAGTGGCCCGCTCCACGGGCTCGGGCTGGGAATGTGGACCGGCCTCCGAAGGTGGACTCGCCGCCGTGACCGCAGGAGATGGAATCTCCGTGGGAGGCTCCGCCGATGCTCCCCAGATCAGCGCCGACTTCGGCACCACCGCCGGGACGGTTGCGGCCGGCGACGACGCTCGATTCTCCGACGAGCGCGATCCCACCTCCGGGAGTTCTCATTATATTCAGAACCAGAACGCCGCCCCTCAGGACGCCTCTTTTAGCATCTCGGGAGACGCTGAGGTTCACGGCGGATTTCGGGCGCCCAATTGGCCGGTAGCCAGCGGCTACACCACCACCAATGTTTCCTCAGGCAATAAAGTCGAATACGAACATATCCTGGTCAATACCGGTGATCATTTCGACCCGGTTACCCAATTCTTTACCGCACCTGTAGACGGAGTCTATGAGATGTGTGCCAGCATCTACCGGACCTCTTCCAGCGGTGTGGTTATGAGCACTGAGGTAGAAGGTGAAGAGGTCTTTGGAGGGTGGTGGCTTTACGGACACGACAGCCGCAGTCGAAACCCCTCGGGTTGCATCATCTTCCCTGCAGAAGCCGGGGATCGAATTGGAAATTATAATAGCGGAAGTAATACGTTCAACTGCTCCAACGGCGGGCCCGGCACCTGTCAGTTCAACATCAAATTGGTCCACGCCCATTGATCATCGAGCCGCCGAGAGTCCGGGCTGTCTGTGAACTCATAGCCAGCCCGGCTTCCACAACTCCCGGTCCCGCAGCCCTCTCCATTTCAACCGGTGACGATGGCCGTCGAGAACGGCGCGAAGGATAACCTCTTCGGCCTCCCGATGAAATTCGACGACCTCCCAATGCCTTCGATCTTCTTCGACATCTAAAGAGGTCCACTGGGTTCCGACTAATTTTTTGGGGTTGTGGGGTGCG
>SKNI01000610.1 GCA_007120615.1 Myxococcales bacterium
TCAGGTGATCAAAGATTTCGATCTGGAGTGCTGCCTCATCGTCGACGATACGGGCCGGGTGGTGGGCACGTCACCGGAAGCGCCGACGCCGTTTATGCAAACCCTGGCCGCCCTGGTGCCGTCGATGGCTGTGGTCCCTGATTGTCGAGAGATGCATCTTGATCGTCTGCGTCAGCATCGCCCCGATATCGAGAGCGACGAGATGACCACCTGCGTATTTCGCGCCGGTGGTCGACGTCTCTATATCGCTGCCGTCGGACCGGAAGCGGTGATGAATGAAGTGGCGATCTTTCGGGCGATCACCGGAACCAGAAGGATCCACTCCGCCGGAGAATAGAAGAGCCGCAGAGCTGCAACCCGGGCCCCTCCGACCTCGCTGGCGCTCGGCCACCTCCCCGTCGGCCTCAACAATCGACCACTTTCCAGTACGCCAACCCTCAACAATCGACCACTTTCCAGTACGCCAACCCACAAATGTGTAAATCCTCAAATAGAAAAGGCGCTTCAACCCTGAAGCGCCTTCTCTATGAAAATGAACTCTATGAAAATGAACCCAGACCGACTAATGAATCGAGGTCTCTTTAGCAGCCTTGTCCCCACCGGGGGCCGCCGTGGTCTCACTTAAGAGAATGTCCGGCGGAAGCAGGGGCTGCTTGAGTCGTTCCATGAAGGCTTTTGGATCGTCCAGGGTGAGGGCGTGGCCCAGTACCTGGTCCATATGATCGGCCCAGACAACTTCGACCTGATTTCGGACCTTCTTGGGGACCTCGTTCCAGTCCTTTTTGTTTTCCTTCGGGGCGATGATGGTCTTGATCCCGCCTCGATGCGCGGCGATGACCTTCTCTTTGAGGCCCCCAATCGGCAACACTCGTCCTCGAAGGGTGATCTCGCCGGTCATGGCAACGTCGTGCTGAACGGGGATGCGGGTCAGGGCACTGACGATGCTGCAGGCCATGGTTATCCCTGCCGAGGGGCCGTCCTTGGGCAGCGCGCCTTCCGGGAAGTGAATGTGGAGATCGACCTTCTGGTGAAAGTCGGGGCTGAGACCGAGGTTCATGGCTCGTGAGCGCACATAGCTCATGGCAGCCTGGGCCGACTCCTGCATCACGTCGCCGAGTTTACCGGTGATGATGAATTTGCCCTTACCGGGCATCACGGTGACCTCGCTGACGAGCATGACGCCGCCAAATTGGGTCCAGGCCACGCCATTGGTCATTCCGATCTCGTCGCGCTCCTCGATTCGTCCCTGGGTATATTTGGGATTGCCCAGATAATGGGGAACGGACTTGGCGTTGACCTTAAAGACCTGCTCTTTTCCGTCTTTGACCACCTGCCTTGCGATCTTTCGGCAAACCGTTCCGACCTCGCGCTCCAGGTTTCGAACCCCGGCTTCCCGGGTGTAATTATTGGTGATCCGTTTGATGGCGTTGTCCGTAAAGTGGACATCTACCTCGTCGATCCCGTTATTCTTCTTCTGCTTGGGGACGAGATAACGCCGGGCGATCTGAAGTTTTTCAAAGTCCGTATACCCGGGAATCCGAATGATCTCCATCCGGTCTCGAAGAGGCGCCGGGATATGCTGGAGACTGTTAGCGGTACACAAAAACATCACATTCGACAGATCGTAATCGAGATCCAGATAGTGATCGTTGAAGGTGGCGTTTTGCTCCGGGTCGAGGACTTCCAGAAGGGCGCTGGAGGGGTCCCCTCGAAAGTCGGTGGACATCTTGTCGACCTCATCGAGGAGCAGAACGGGGTTATTGCTGCCCGCTTTTCTCAGGGACTGAATGATCTTTCCGGGGAGGGCGCCGATATAAGTTCGGCGATGGCCGCGGACCTCCGCTTCGTCGCGAACGCCGCCGAGGCTGAGGCGGACAAATTTTCGCTCCAGGGCTCTCGCCACCGACCGACCCAGCGAGGTCTTACCAACTCCGGGAGGGCCGACCAGACAGAGAATGGGGCCCCGGGGCTTTTTGATCAGCGCTTTCACCGCCAGATATTCAAGGATCCGCTCTTTGGGCTTCTCCAGACCATAGTGATCGGCTTCCAACACTTCTTCGGCCCGGTCCACGTCGAGTCGGTCCTGGGTTACTTCCGTCCAGGGAAGAGAGAGAACCCAGTCGATATAATTTCTGACCACCGTAGCTTCGGCGCTCATGGGGCTCATCATTTTGAGCTTTTTGAGCTCTCGAGTCAGCCGGTCGGTGGCCTCTTCGGACATCTCTTTTTTCTGGATTCGATCGCCGAGCTCATCGATCTCGTTTTTGAACTCGTTTTGTTCCCCACCCTCTTTTTTATTCTGCATATCGTTGAGGTAGTAGTCGTTCTGGGTCCGCTCCATCTGCTTTTTGACCCGAGAGCGAATCTTTCGCTCCACCTTCAACAATTCGATCTCCTCCTGCATCAACTCGTAGAGCTCGGCCAGGCGCTGGGCCACGTCGAGAGTCTCTAAGATCGTCTGCTTATCGGCCAATTTCAGGGCCAGTTGAGCGACGATGGTATCGGCGAAGGTCGACGGATCTTTGATCCGGGCGATCTCCTCGACCATATCGGAGGGGATTCGTTTGTTGAGCTTTACGTACTCCGAGAAGGCGCTGCGCAAGGTCTGCATCAGCGACTGAATCTCCTCATCCACTTTCACGACCTCATCGTCGAGGAGTTCGTAGCGAACCTGGAAATAGGTGTCGTTTTCCAGATATTGAGCCAGCTCCACCCGCTGTTCGCCGACCACCCGGACCTTGACGGTGCCGTCGGGCAAACGAAAGAGCTGATCGATGGTCGCCAGAGTGGCGACCTTATAGATATCATCGGAGGAAGGATCGTTGGTCTTGGCCTTTTTCTGTGCGGCCAGGACGATCTTTCGATCTAATTTCATCGCCTGATCTAAGGCGGCGATGCTTTTTTGTCGCCCCACGAATAAGGGTACCTTCATCGCCGGAAAGACGAGAATATCTCGCAGTGGCAGAAGAGGTAAGATCGCGGGCGAATTGGATTCGGAATCGCTGGAAGCCATATGAGTCTCGTGAGATAGATGCGTACAACCGGGCGTCTAAAAGAACCCGAGAAAGTGCGGAGCCGCTAACGCGCTCGACCATCAGGCCGATTCGGCCTTTGATATATCGAGTTGAATCGATGCTCCCTCGGCGCGACTGACCATATCGTCGGTGATTCGGAATTCTCCGATCTCCTCGCGGTCGGGGAGCTCATACATCAGATCCATCATCAATCGTTCCAAAATAGAACGTAATCCTCGGGCTCCGGTCTTGTGTTCCAGAGCCGCTCTGGCAACGGAACGGAGCGCTTCATCTTCAAATTCCAGCTCGACGCCGTCAATCCGAAATAATTTTCGATATTGTTTGACCAGCGCATTTTTTGGTCGGGTCAAAATCTCAACCAGATGCTCCTCATCGAGCTCCTGAAGGGTTGCGATCACCGGAACCCGTCCCACAAACTCCGGGATCAGACCAAAGCGCATCAGATCCTCAGGCTGCAGCTCCCCCAACAATTCGGTGGCGCTGCGGTCCTCGGCCTTTCCAATCTCTCCGCCAAATCCCATTCGCTTATCACCCACCCGGGTGGCGATGATCGACTCCAACCCGGAGAACGCTCCTCCGCAGATGAACAAAATATTGGTGGTGTCGATCTGCAGAAAATCTTGCTGGGGATGCTTTCTTCCGCCTTTCGGGGGAACCGAAGCCACGGTCCCTTCGATGATCTTCAAAAGAGCCTGCTGGACCCCTTCTCCGGATACGTCGCGGGTGATCGAGGGGTTTTCCCCTTTTCTGGAGATCTTGTCGATCTCGTCGATATAAATGATCCCACGGCTGGCCCGTTCCACGTCGCCGTCGGCGGCCTGAAGAAGATTGACGATGATATTCTCAACGTCTTCTCCGACGTAGCCGGCCTCCGTCAGACTGGTGGCGTCGGCGATGGAGAAGGGCACATCCAGAATCCGCGCCAGGGTCTGGGCCAGAAGGGTCTTGCCGCTGCCCGTAGGTCCGATGAGCAGAATATTGGACTTTTGCAGCTCCACCTCATCGGCGTCGACATGACTGTCGATCCGCTTGTAGTGATTGTGCACCGCCACCGCCAGGATGCGCTTGGCCATCTCCTGGCCGATGACGTACTCGTCGAGAAGATCTTTGATCTCCACCGGTTTGGGAAGATCCTCCAGACCGCTGGCCCGACTCTCCCGTTCCACTTCTTCGTCGATGATATCGCCGCAAAGGCCGATGCATTCGTCGCA
>SKNI01000209.1 GCA_007120615.1 Myxococcales bacterium
CTTCGGGGGTCGTCGTTGTCCAGGTCCTCGGCCAGGGGAAGGCGGTTGGTGGTGATGGAGAAGTCCGAGATCAGAGCGGAGAGTCCCGGCTCGTCGCTCAAGAATCCGGCCAGAAGACTCTCAAACTGGACCTGGTGTCGAAGGCCCCAGAGCCATTGATCCATATCATCGGTGCCGAAGCCCCCTTCGTCGGCGCTCTCGGGCTCGCTCTCCAGAAAGTCCAGAGCCTGAATGAGACCTCGGACCAATAATTCTCGGCTGTTTTCGGTGTCGTCGGTGTGGCGATTGTCGAAGAAGACCGACTCTCCGGTGTCGGGGTTGAAGCTGGAGAGGTCTCGAGTGTTATTGCCTTCGCGGCTGTTGAGCATCTCCGAGAGGAGTCGGATTCGGCCGGCGGTCCCGCCGCGCTGCCAGATTCCGGGAAGCCCTTCGTCGTCAAAGACAAGGCCGGTGAAGGCGCCGAAGAAGGCGTTGAAAATCATGGTGGCCACGGCGTCCTGGCGATCATCGTCGGTGGGAGAGGCGTAGAAGGTCTCCACGCCGGAGTGGGCGTTGAAGCCTCGTTCGCCCCATGCCTCGATGCGCTCGGCGACTTCCAGGATCTCATCACGGCGCTCGTCGAAGTCGTCGTAGAGTCGCTGCTGCCAGTCTACAAAGTCGATGGGGGTGTTGGTGTAGATATCATCGGCGTAATCGATGGCCTCTAAGAGATGCTCGGCGAAGTGACGGGCCAGGGCCGATTCGGTGTTGGCCTGAAGCTCGGCCATGGTCTCGATGGTGGCGCGGTCTTCGGCGATATAGGTGTTCAGGTAGCGCTCGATGGTGTCGGCGCGAAAGCCCGGATACCAGGGGCCGCCGATATACCAGGGATCGCTGTAGAGTTTGGAGTCAAAGGAGATGCCCGCCGGGTCGTGATTGGCGGTGACCACGTAGCCCTCGGGGGGGCTGTAGGCCTGGGGGCTCTCGTCGAAGGGCACGATGCAGCGGTAGGGGTCGTTCTGGTGAGAGTCGTCGACGACGCCGTTTTCGATGGGGATGGTGAATCGGCCGTAGGTGGTTCCGTCGAGGAGAAGTCTGGGGTCGGCGCCCTCTTCCCAGAGACCGTCGGAGTCTCGGGGAAGATAGCTTCGACAGGGGGTGCCCTGAAAGGCGGAGTAGAAGATGTCGCCGGCGCTGTCGCTGGCCACGAAGTTAAAGGATGCGGCCAGCATCCCGCGGGTGGCCTCTCTAAACTCGACGACGTCTTCGGATTGGCCCAGATTTCTGAAGGTAGCCATCAAATCGTCCATCTGAACGCCAGCGTAGGCGAAGCTGATGGCCGTGATTTTTCCGTCGCCGTCGACGTCCTCGGGGACAACCCAACCGGAGTGGGTGCGAACGATGGACTGTCCCTCTTCGAGGTCGTCAATGTCGCCGGGGTCGACCTCCTGGCCCTCAATGTCCAGAATCCAGCGGCCGTCAAAGGTCAGGTAGCGGTCCCACTCCTCGACGCGACCGGTGCTCGATAATACGGGCACGTGGGCCACTTCGTAGACCTCTTCGATGGCTTCGACGTCGTGCCATTCGCCCTCGAAATAGGTGGCTTCGGGAAGGCCGTCGGCGTCGAGTTGGAGCTCTTCGACGTACCAGTCGGTGACGTCGCCGAAGAGTTGGGTAAAGGCCCAGGCGACGTGTCCGTTGGTGCCCAGCGCGATATAGGGAATGCCCGGGATCACAAGCCCCAGTTGGCGAGAGCCATCGTCGCCGAGGACCTCGGTGTCGATGCCCACATTGTAGAGAATCGAGGGGATCCCCAGCGCCAGGTGACCATCAGCAGCCATCAGGCTGGCTCCGTCGGGAGTGTGATCCCCGGAGACCGCCCAGGCGTTCGAACCAAAGCCCTGCTCGTCATCTCGCCAGCCCCGCATCTGGTGCTGTTTCTCGAGGCTGGAGCTCACTCGTGAGAGGAGCTGTCGTTCGATGAAGGGGGCGCCTTTTGCCTGCCCGGGAGTGGGGATCAAATTGGTGGAGGGCAGATTGGAGAGGGGGCCCCATTCGCCGGAAGCGTGTTCGAAGATGGGGTGAGGAGAGCCCCAGATATCGTCGATCGCGCCGGCTCGGCGAAGGTCCTCAAAGCGGTCTCCTTCGAAGAGGGTCGCCATCTGATCGTAGGAGTCCTGACGGCGAATGGCGCCGGTCTCAAAACTGGTCTGGTAGATAAAGGTCGCCAGCATCCCGGCCACGTCGATGGTCTCAAAGGGAGTCATCATATCGGCCTGGGATTCCAGCCCTAAAAGGAGATAGGCCAGATCCACTTCGCTGGGATAGGGCAGGTTTCCGGCGTTGGCCTCGGCGATATAATGGTTGATCCCTTCGGCGAAGGCCTCCATCACGGCCCGGACGTCGGGGGCGGCGGAGTCGGCGATGCGCTGCGCCACTTCTCGAGAACCGGTGAGTCGCGACTCAAAATCGGTCTCCAACCCGGCGTCGCCCAGAAGCGAGGAGATCTCGCCAAGGCCCAGTCGCCGGGCCAGATCCATCATGAAATAGCGGTCCCGGGCGGCGATAAATCCGTGGACTCGAGCGGCGTCCAGATCGTTTTCGGCGTAGATATGAGGGATATTACCCTCAGTTCTGAGAACGTGAACTTCCGAGGAGAGCTCCGGCATATTCCAGGACTCCGATTCGTCGACGTCGGCCAGCGGATGGGGCTCTCCATCGCCATCAGCGTCGGGCTCGGCATCGCCGTCAGTGTCGCTGAGATCGGCGTCTACTCCCACGTCCGGGACCGTCGGATCATCGTCGTCTCGGCAGGCGACGCTGGTGGATAATGCGATGGTGAGGGCGATAGCCAGAAGGCGGCGAAGTCGAAAAGTCATCAGCTCTACTCCAGTGGACAGGTGAACAATTGTCGGGAGTTTAATGAACTCTGGCTCATTGTGAAAGTGTGCTTCTTGACGTCGCGTCACACCTCACGGATTGTAGACCACCACAGGCAATACCTACGGTGTGAGGAGAGCGGCGATGACGACGATTGCGATCACGGGAGTTGGCGGGTTTATCGGACTCCGGATGGTAGAGCGAGCCCGGGAGTTGGGCTGGGAGGTTCGCGGTGTTGATGTCGACCCTAACGGAGCGAAGCTGGCTGAGGATGCCGGCGCTACCACCGTGGTGGGAGACATTAACGACGGTGAGCTTCTCGAAGAGCTTTTTGAGGGCGCAGATATTGTCTTTCATACCGCCGCCATCGTCGATGAGACCGGGGACCGAGACCTCTTTTACCGAGTCAACGTGGAGGGGACTCGAAGCGTATGCGCTGCAGCCACGGCCGCCGGCGTACATCGGCTGGTCCATCTCTCGTCGGTGATGGTCTACGGCTTTGATTATCCCGAGGGCATCGACGAGACCTTTGAGGTCGACGAGTATTTCAATATCTACTGCGAGACCAAAAAGGTCAGCGAAGACGAGGCCTTTCGGTTTCACGAGCCCGGCGCCCTGGAGATCATCGTGATTCGCCCCGGTGATGTCTACGGCGCTCGCTCCCGGCCCTGGATGCTTCGGCCCCTCGAAACCATGGAGGCGGGACTCTTCAACCTCCCCGGCGGTGGTCGAGGCATCGTCAACCATGTCCACGTCGACAATTTGCTCGACGCCGTCTTTCTGGCCCTGGAAAAAGACGCCACCGGAGAGGTCTTCAATATCACCGACGGAGTGGCCACGGCGTGCATCGAATTCTTTCGCTATCACGCCGAGATGCTCGGCAAAAAGAGCGTCCCCTGTTTGCCGACGGGGCTGCTCAAAGGCATGTTGACCGTGGCGGGCCCGGTCTACAGGCTTCGCGGCAAAGAGCCACCGGCCACAAAGGAAGCACTGAACTTTTTGCTTCGACATTCCAAGATATCCAGCAAGAAAGCCCGGCAAACGCTCGGCTTTGAGCCCCGAATCGATCTCAAGACCGGGATGGCTCAGGTGGCCGAGGAGTTGCGGTTGGCCGGTCGACTTTGAAAGTAGCACCGAGTTCATCTCGTGAGCGAACATCCGTGTTATCGCAAAAGGAAAAGCGCTTTTTTGTTGAGCGAGGACAAGGATGTCCACGGCGCCAAATCTACGTGTAGATGATCTCGAGGGGGTTGGCGCCGATAACATCCGTGTTATCGCAAAAAGAAGAGCGCTTTTTTGCTGAGCGAGGACAAGGATGTCCACGGCGCCAAGTCTACGTGTAGATCATCTCGAGGGGGTTGGCGCCGATAACATCCCTGTTATC
>SKNI01000507.1 GCA_007120615.1 Myxococcales bacterium
AGGTATCGCCGTCATCTTTGATGGGACATTCAAATTCGAGGGCCGGGAGGCTATCGGGCCAGGATTTGCTCAATTCGGCGACCCAGGTCACCCGACACAATTCAGCGGAGTCCGTATCGTGTGTGTAGGTACCGTCGGGAACACCGGGGATGTCAGCGAGGGTGATCGTGAACGAATCAAATTGATCGTGGCCGATCGCCAATTCTGAGAGACTGGGGAGCCCGTCCATGCGGATTAACACATCCCAGGTTCCGTCTTCTGAACGGCTGCCCAGGGCGAGCAAGTGGCCAGATTCGCTGTAGGCAACGTCCTGAGTACCGGGTTGTTGCGCCAGGTTGGCCAGAGCTCCGGAGCGGCTGTCTTGATTGCTGCGCTCGGAGAAGAAAGGACTATTCGCGGGCTCGTCTCGCAATTCGAGGTGCGCCGTAAACATTCCTTTAAACGTACAGGTTGTCTCTTCTACTCGAGTGGTCAAACAGAAGTCGTCCGCAGAGCATTGGGGCTCGCAGGAATCATAACAGGCTACGCCTTCCTGAATGCAGTCCTCCCCGGCGTCGCATCCGCTCCCGCAGATGCCGCCACAGCCGTCATCACCACAGACTTTATTGAGCAGGCCGACTTCGCAATCAGGGACGCATTCATCTTGAGAACACGTCCCGGCTATGCAGCTCTCATCACTGGCGCAGCCGGAAACAGGAAGACTCGGGTCTGCACAGTCGGGATCTGGAGCACCACATTCACAATCGCAAGCCTCGCCATCGTCGTAGAGTTCTTCATCGCATGTCCAGGAGTCGGGAATCGTCTGCTCCCCGCCGGTGTCCTGCTCCCCACCGGTGTCTTCGTCTTGATCGCCGCCGGTATCGTGGTTTTGAGCATCGGCGTCGTCGTTGCCCTCCGTGTCACTATGAGAGCCGGCGTCATTCTCCGAGATGGGGATCGGCTCCTCATCGTCACCGTTCTGACAACCTAGAGACAAAGACAGAAGAAGAATCGCGAGAATTGATGCGTATTTTATAGTCACTGGAAGTATCCTTTTACTTTATCTTATCCATATCCGGTTTCGCCAATTTAAGACCTCCAGAGTTATCGGATCACTCAGTTGTGAGCACCTGAGGCTTTCTGAGAAAAGAGCTGTCGTTTTTCTCAGGCGCAGTTTCGGCCCTGAAGCCGCTTTTGAGATCGGCCTCGGTGGAGGCTATCCAGTCCCCCAGGGGTGCCCGATTCTAAGAAGTACAATCAGAGTCCCAATACCTTGAGATCGACCTTATACGTCGGGCCCTGAGCGCCAACCGAGCCCGACGAGCTGGTCAGACCGGTGACGAATAGAAGGCCGCTCTCGAGCACCACGGGATACCGATATACGATCCGGTCGCCCCCGGTTATCTCGGGGCGGGGCTCGAGCAGGATGGGGGTGAGCTCTCCGGTGTAGATGCCGTATGCGAAGACGCCGCGGTTTCCGGTGTAGATGAGCTGGTCTTCCCATAAAAAGAAGTCGTTTCCGTTATAATGGTGGGAAGATGTAAAGGTCTCATTGATGGAGTAGGACTCAATGATGGGCTCCGAGAGATTGGTGGTCTCACCGGAGTGAAAGGTAAAGAGCACCAGGCCCTCGGATTGATCGTAGATGGCGATCTCATCGTTAAACGCCCCGGCCATGACCTGCTGTTGATTCTCCGTCCAGGTGGCCTGCTCGGTGCTGAGGTTGCCCTTCCACACGCGGCCGCTCTCCACATAGATCAGGGTGTCGCCGTGAATGGCGAAGGTCCAG
Source organism: Myxococcales bacterium (assembly GCA_007120615.1). Taxonomy (GTDB): domain Bacteria; phylum Myxococcota_A; class Bradymonadia; order Bradymonadales; family Bradymonadaceae; genus SKNI01. The sequence goes on from SKNI01000507.1 coordinate 1,769, forward strand.
AATTCCCCTACCGTCGAGCCCGAGGCGCTCTCCAGTGAAAAAAGACTCTCCGGTTCCGCCGCGGAGCTCGGATCCCACATCCGAAGCCAGTGCTCGTCGTCGATCTCCTGCACGATATAGACTTTATCGCCTACGGCCTGATAATCCCACCACTTCGCCTCCGTTTGCGGCGCGTCCAGGACCAGAGTCCCCAGAAGCTCTTCCGCCGAATTGGTGGCGTACGCGCTGTAGATCACGTCATTTCCCGAGGGCTCCGCCGTGGCGATGAGTTCGGTGCTGGCCTCAAAATTAAAGTCGTCCCCTTCACCGATGGAGAATTGATAATTGGTCCGGGTGTCGGTGGAATAATCGTGGCTGTGAATGGTGGGAGCGATGCCGGCAAATTGGAGCCAGAAGAAGTGGTTTTCTACCGCTCGTGGGTACATCGCACTGGAACTGAACTCCTCGGTGCGATTTTCGTTGAGTTCTTCGGTGACCTCATTGAACTGGTCGATGTCTTGTTGCTGTTGTTCAGCTGCCGTCGCTGGTGCTCCTTCGATGGGACCACAGGCGACGACGGGAATCAGACAAATGGCGACCAAGAGAGCAATTCGGGGATTCATCAGACATACCTGTTCAGCAATTGGGGGCATTAAACAAAAGCGCACAAGAGGAGCCCGGACTCCGAGAGATTCGCGCTGCTATTTTCGGATGGGAACTACTTAAAAGAGGATTTCCAGCCGATCGGTGGTGACGAAGTAGAAGTGGGCTTCGTCGAGACCATCAACGGTGGCATTGCTTCGGCGAACGCGTCGCAATTCCAACTCCAGCCCGCTTCGGTCTTCGCCGAGCTCTCGAATCAGAGAACCTGGGATGGTGTAGGCGCCATCGTCTTCGACGCGGCACTGGATTCGATTCTGGTCGGGTCCGTATCCGGTGGAGAGGTCCAAAAATACTTCTACGCTGCCCGCCCCCGGCCCGTCGATATCCCAGACCAACTCCAGGTCTTCATCGGCGGCGACTTCAAGAGACGACTCATCTCGAAGCTCTGCGCCGTTGGCGGCCATCAAGATGATCGGGTCCGGGGCGCTGAGTACCACGTCGAACCCGCCGGCTTTTGCCGATCCCGGAGCGCTGAACCGATAGGGAGCGCCGGGATAATATTCCACCAGATTGAGTTCGCTCTCCCAGCTCCACTCGCTTCCGTAGACCACGCCGTAAAACGCGCTCAACAGATCGGGAAGGCGCCTCGGGGGAAGAGCTGTCTCTCCGCCGGGCGATTCCACTTCGATATGACCGACGTCCAGAAGATGAAGCGAGACCGGCTCGTAGCCATTATAATCGGCCCGCTCACTGGCACCCAGCTGGCAGTCTCCCATCTCCAGGCCCCGCCGGGGCATCCACACTTCCAGAGCCTCCAGGGCCGATTCTACAGCCACCCCGCGAGCGTCCAAAAATTGCGCCTGCACTTCCACACCGGAGCCGCCCCATCCTCGAGGATAGACGAATTCCGCAAGAAGGGCGCCGTAGCGCTCTTCCAATACCGGATCTTCTCCTGTGTCACCGCCGAGTTCGGGCAGCGTGTCTTCAGAAGAACACCCTGCTACCAGCAACGCGGCGAGTAGAATCGGAGCAATGTAGGAGTAGTTAACCATCATATCTGGCGCTCGTTACGTGTTCCAAACAACATCGGATCAACCCTATCACGGCCTCTGCGAACGTCAAGACTACAGTGCGGGAAAACGACGGAGCTTGTCTCTCGGCGGGCCTGTCCTCTCAGCGACGATCGTCGATGCCGGTGGCATCCCGAGCCCGCTTGCACTACATTGACTTCGACGTCGGGCAGCCGATCGACATTCAAATCTCTACCACCTACGTGATCGACATCATCATGAAGCAGTCCTTTGCAGGAACCTCCTCCTATATCGCCAGCGACGAGCTCAACGAGGTCGTCAACATCGCACTCGCCCTCCAGAAGCCCCTGCTCATCCGCGGGGAGCCGGGCACGGGCAAAACCCTTCTGGCCCACGCCGTGGCCGAGGGCCTTCAGATGCCATTGATCCGGTGGCACGTCAAATCCACCACCAGCGCCCAGGACGGTCTCTACCACTACGATACGGTCCAACGGCTCAACGACAGCCGATTTGGCGACGGCGACGTCGGCGATATCGAGCATTATATCGACCTCGGCCCCCTGGGTCAGGCCTTTGACGCCGAAGAGCGCTCGGTGGTCCTCATCGATGAGGTCGACAAGGCCGACATCGAATTTCCCAACGATCTGCTCCACGAACTCGACGCCATGCGCTTTGTCGTCCAGGAGACCGGTCGAGAGATCGTGGCCAAGAAACGGCCCTTCATCCTGATCACGTCGAACGCCGAGAAGGAATTGCCCGACGCCTTTTTGCGGCGCTGCATCTTTCATTATATCGACTTCCCCAGCCCGGAGTTGATGCGCGATATCGTCGCCGTCCATCACCCGTCGCTGGATCGAGCC
>SKNI01000279.1 GCA_007120615.1 Myxococcales bacterium
AGATGGACAATGACTCGGCGCGGTAGACGTCGGCAGAAGCTCCCTGGCCTAAGGGGCGGGCGACCAGGTAGCGGTTGTCGATGACTCGGCCCAGCCAGACGTCATTGGTCTCCGAGAGCGGCGACCATCCGTCGGCGGGGCGGGGCGAAGAACACTCCAGGCAGTGATCTTCTTCTTCAAAGGTCACCGAATTGCATTGGGTACAATAATGATCCGGACGGCTGTCTCGAAGTAGCCGCCGTCGTTCTTCCCTCAATGATCGTAGGTGGCCGGTCCCCGTGGACGAGCCTTTTGTGGACATACGATACTCCGTTGCCAACTGCCTGTTGCTATTTTTCATTCTCATTCCCCCAAACCATTCACCATTGTTGCGGTAGAATAAGGGAGAATATACACCTCCTACAGCCTTGCCAAGCTTGGCGGTGTCAAACTTTGTCACGCCGCGAGCGGCTTACTCATAGATAATCCGGGATCCATGGTTAGTACCGATTCAACCAGACTCCGGGATGTTCTTATTCCTGATCGTTGAGCTTATTCATCATCATCTTCGCCGTTGTCGTCGCCATTCCCGCCGGTATCGGTGGAGTCATCGCGTTGAGGAATTCGAGAGTAGCGAGCACTGACGTCGAGACCACTGAGAATCTGGAACCAGGCTTCATTGGTCCACTCGATGGTTACGGCATTTCTGCGCCCCTCACAGGCCGCCAACTGGTATTCACTCGTCGAGACGACACAACTATTGGGGAAGCTGCGGGGGTTGATGGTTCCCTCTTCACAGAATCCGGTGGTTTCCAGACGACTCAGGTCATCTTCGCCTTCCGGCAGTTGCAGGCGGACTTCGACGCCGGAGTCGCAATAAAAGAGAGCATCGGAGTCGCTGGCGTCAAAGGTCGGATAAGGGGTGCACTCTCCGGGCTCGCCGGTGGCGGCAATATCCGGGCAGGTGTCATCGGGTCCGTCGCAGCGATAGATATCGGTGATGCAACCGCCGGCTTCGGTTCGAAAGAGGTTGGCGATATCATCGAGGGTTTGACTGAAGTCGGAGCAGATTTCACCGGAAATTTGACTGAGTTCGACATCTCCTTGAGAGGCGGATTCGGAACGAGGATCGGGAAAGAACACGGGGAATTCGCTGATGAATTCGGCATAGCGATGGCCCGACCAGGCGACGCCAAAGGTGCTCTGACAGGCCGGAGTGATTTCGAAACCATCCACGCAAAGGTCCGTCAGGGTGGGGGAGACACAAATTCCTTCAAAGTTCTCTCCCCTCGGAAAGATACAGTTCTCGGAAGAGCTGCAGTCGGAGTCATCACTACAGGCCTGTCGGGAGTCCCCGTCGGCGGAGAAGTTAGCGATTCGATCGCGGCCGTGAATGGATGCGGTGATGACTTCATCAAACATCAGGTTATTGACATGGGTGGTGTTATGCTCGTGTCCCGGTTCGATTCTTCCCTTGGTGAGAGCCAGATTCTCGAGGAATTCATTGCGCAGATTCTGAACCGAAATCATCGCGCCGTTCTCGCCGAGTTGCTCCTGAATGGTGCACTGGTGAACGTCACAAGAGGTACGCTCATTGAGCGTGCCGTCGTGACTGCAGTCATTCTCATCGCTCACAAAGATCACCCCGGTATTTGCATCTTCGCGAATAAAGCCGGCGTTCGGGAAATCCGCCGGGTTCGCCCCGGGTCCGCCGGTCATCTCGGGATGCACCGCCCGGGTGACCGCGGCGAGTCCCATCTCAAATCCGTAGCCTCGAGTTCCCACCAGGCTCATGCAGGCGAAGTCTTCGGCTAATCTGTCTAATTCCAGAGCACCCGAGGCGTCCGAATATTCCGCTGATTTGAGCACCAGGGGAATCTCTCGATAGCTTCCCGGAGGCGGGAATAACTCTGCAATCGTTGGGCCTTCACCCGGATCGCAACCAAAATGAAGACTGTCAAATGCACATTCTAAGTCTCGGTGGGCGGGATTTAGAAGATCTTGCCATTCGCTGGGATCTCTGGTGCAACTGACGGCAACTTCGATATTTTCCAGCACCGGTGCGAAGTCCGATCGAATCGGCTCGCCGCTTTCATCGACCGGGTGATGGCACACGGAGCTGAAACCGGGCAATGGCTGTGGTTGAGACTGAAGATAGCCGGGCCGCGCCAGGGGTTCCGGGTTATACTCCGGCTCCATATGAGTAGTGGTCACGCCGATATGAAAATCGAGGTCGATCTCGCCGAGAATCTCTACGAAACTTCGGATCCCTTCGCGCAACACGCCCTGGGATCGGCACATGGAACCGGAGTTGTCGATCATCCACAGGATATCGAGTTTCTCCGTATTTCCGCCCAGAATGGGAACGGTTTCCTCAAGGGCGCCCGTGGAGTCTACCAGAGCGACCGGGTTTTCATTGCAGGCGGTGGTGCTGAAAAGCAGACCTGCGCTCATTGCGAGAAATGCACCCTGTGGGATGAAACGACTGATCCTGCCCATGTGTTGCCTCGTTAGTAATCCAGAAACGGAGAACCGAAATTCAAAATTCTTTGAGATAGTAGCGAAGTGGAAAAGCTCTGTCTACCGGGATGGGCATGATCGGAACCTGTCAGACCTGACCGGCAAACACGCTTTTTCGTGAGCTAGAATTCCGGAGCGCGGACGTCCCCGGCCACATGAAAAGATAAAGCGCTTTTGCTCGATGCGGACGGGGAAATCGGCTCTATGGGCCGACAGGCGTCGATCCCATCCGGGGGATCGCCTTTCATCGGTATTATTTTATTAGTCGGTAGAATCCTGTACGATCCGGGGCGTTGCTCAAGAATAGAACCATGATTTGGGTCCCAATATTAATGGTAAAATAATGTTCCAAAAACTCGTGCTTGCTACGTCGCTGGTTGCGATGGTCACATTTACATTTGCCGGGCAGGCTTATCCCTGCGCACAGGCTCCGGATTGCGTGGTCGATGGGAACCTGGCGATGACGGCCATTCCATCCTGTTTATCGGTCCACCGACATGAGCAGTGGGAGGGCGAGGGACAGGTGTGTGACTGGCATTTCATTCTGCAGAATGACTGTGATGAAGATGCCTTCGTGATCGAGTCAGATTGCGAAGAATATTGCATCGAGACCGTGATCGAAGCCTACTCCCTGGGGCCGGTGGAGGTTCGGGATCCCGAATTCGTGGGCGAAGAGCAGAGCTTTGAGTGGAGTGTAGGTGACACGACAGGGCTTGTGGACGTCAATGCCAATCGCACATCCTATAACCGCCAACCCTGCGGCGAGAACGATTTCTTTCCGGTCTGCCAGCAGAATCCAGCGTCGCCGCTTTCCAGCCCCTTCTTATTGGTGATCCTGCTATTGAGCGCGGTCTGGGCGTATGGTCGCCCGGCGAACGCCACCGCCGATGATCGGTCTGCTGGATCTCATTATTGAGCCAACGAAAAAAGCGGAGGCGACACATTGTGCCGTCTCCGCTTCTTTACTTCAGACTTCTGACCCCTGATATCCGACTTCAGTACTTACCCGTTGTGGGTGGTGTACGGAAGAAGAGCGATCTGACGGGATCGCAGGATCGCTTTTCGCAGCTTGCGCTGATTTCGTGCCGTAACGCCGGTGATGCGGCGGGGCAACATCTTGCCGGTGGTCGTTACGAAGAGTTTGAGCAATTCCGGATTTTTATAATCCAGCTTCCAGGAAGGATTTTGCTCGAAGGGATCGATTTTTCGGCGGCGTCGCCAGTTGATGCGTCCATATTTCGACATTTTTTCTGTCCTTACGGGTGATGCAAAGTGGGGATTATTTGATCTTGGCTTCCACGAATTCAACGTGCTTGCGGACGACGGGATCGTATTTCTTGATCCGGATCTTGTCCGGCGTCTGCCGTTTGTTTTTGGTGGTCGTATAATAATATCCAGTCCCCGCGGAGGAGACGAGTTTGATTTTTTCACGCATGACAAATTCTCCGGAGATAACGAGCGCTCAGACCCGACGGGTGGGGCGAAGCTTTGATTCCAATTTTTGCCCCGATCAAGGGCGACCGAATTCATACCGGTTTGGAAACAAAAATACAAGGGGGGACATTTCATTGGAATCGAGGGGGGAGAGAGAAGAAGAGGTAAAGAGAGAAGGGCAAGGGAAATCGCCAAGGGGCCAAGAAGCCAAGGGCGCCGAGGAAGGGCAAGGGATAGAAGGGATCTTTAAAATGGATGCCAGGGAGTGGGTGATCGGGAAAGCAAACCCTGAGTTCATCTATA
>SKNI01000286.1 GCA_007120615.1 Myxococcales bacterium
CCTCAAATGCCGCCAATTTATCGCGATCTTTTTGGACCACTGCTTCCGGCGCATTATTGACGAATCCCTCATTGGATAATTTGCCCGAGACGTGGGCGATATCCTCGGCGACGCGCTCCAACTCTTTTTCGATTCGAGCGCGCTCCTCGGCGATATCAATAAGTCCGGCCAGGGGAATACGTATTTCCAATCCGGCGGCCACGGCGGCCGCGGCGGCGTCGAGATCGTCGAATTTTGCGGCGTCGACGACACTGACCTTCTCCACCTTGCCCAGAAGCTCCACATAATTGGCGCCGGACTCGATGGCCGCCAGAGCGTCCTCATCGTCGCTGGCGAAGAATACCTCGTCGATGACCACTCCGGGCTCTACGTCGGTCTCGCCGCGAATGCCCCGGATGGCCTTGATGACCTCGATGAGGCTCTCCATGGTCTGCACCGCTTGCTGATCGCCCGGTCCAGGCTGAGGCCATTGGGCCACCATGATGCTCACCGGTGCATCGGCGCTACGGGGAAGACTCTGCCAGATCTCCTCGGTGATATAGGGCGTGATGGGATGGAGCAGGCGAAGCACGGTCTCCAGGGTGTGAACCAACGTCGCCTGGGTTGCCCGGCGGGTCTGTGCGTTATCGTCACTATCGTCGTAGAGCGTCTCCTTGATGAGTTCGATGTACCAGTCGCAGAACTGGTGCCAGACGAAGTGGTAAAGGGTTTCTGCCACATCATTGAATCGAAACTCCTCGAGCGCCTGTGTGACCTGTCGCGTGGTATCGTCCAGCCGAGCCAAGATCCATCGATCGGCGGTGGTCAATCCCTCCAATTCGCGGGGTTCTACGCCGGGATGTTCGAAGTCATCGAGGTTCATCATCGCAAATCGGGTGGCGTTCCACAGCTTGTTCAAAAACGCCCGGTATCCCTCGATGCGCTTGATATCCAATTTGATGTCCCGACCCTGTGCGGCGTAAATGGCCAGGGTAAACCTCAGGGCGTCCGCCCCCTGTGCCTCCACCCCCTGAGGGTATTGGCGCAGCAATTCGGCGTGGAGCTTCTCGTCCAGATCGTCGGATTGTGCCCCGAAGATCATATGCAGCGGATCGATGACGTTGCCGTAGGTCTTGGACATCTTTCGACCCGACGCATCCCGCACCATGGCGTGGAGAAAGACCTTCTCGAAGGGGACTTCATCCATGAAATGAATCCCCATCATCATCATTCGGGCGACCCAGAAGAAGAGAATATCAAACCCCGTCTCCATGACCTGGGTGGGATAAAATTTGGCAAGCTCCGGGGTCTCATCGGGCCATCCCAACGTCGAGAACGGCCACAGGGCGCTGGAAAACCAGGTATCCAGGACATCCTCATCGCGGGTGAGTTGATCGCTTCCGCACTCTCCGCAGCGCTCCGGGGCCTCGCGCTCTACGATGATATTTTCGCAGTCATCGCAATACCAGGCCGGGATTTGATGACCCCACCACAACTGGCGGCTGATACACCAATCGCGAATATTATACATGAAATGATCGTAGGTCTTCTTCCACACCGCCGGGATGAGCTCGGTCTTTCCGGACTCCACCGCCTCGATCGCCGGATCGGCCAGCGGCTTTCCTTTGACGAACCACTGCAGCATCGGGAGGGGCTCAACGATCACGCCGGTGCGCTGACTGCGCCCCGGAGCAAAGGGGCGTTTTTCGGTCTTTTCTAAGAGCCCGGCCTCTTCAAAGCGCTGAACCACCAGCTTTCGCGCGTCGTAGCGGTCCAGCCCCTGAAACTCCTGGGGCGCCGTATCCATGATCTCGGCATCAAATCCGATGACCTGAATTCGCTCCAGATCGTGTCGCTCACCGCAGGCGAAGTCGTTCGGATCGTGGGCCGGTGTGACCTTTACGGCTCCCGTCCCGGTCTCGGGATCGGGCAAGATTTCATCGGCAATGATCGGAATCTTTCGGCCCACCAGCGGGAGATCAATGGTCTTTCCGATCATGTCGGTGTAGCGCTCATCCTCGGGATGAACGGCCACCGCCGTATCGCCCAGCATGGTCTCGGGGCGAGTCGTTCCCACCACGATATGACCGGATCCGTCGCTCAAGGGATAGCGCAAATACCAGAACTGGCCCTCTTCCTCTTCCCGGTCGACCTCCAGATCAGAGAGCACCGTCTGTCCGGCCGGATCCCAGTCGACCATCCGCTCTCCCCGATAAATCAGCCCCTCTTCATAGAGCCGCACGAAGGCCTCGCGCACCGCCTTATTGAGCCCTTCATCCAGGGTAAAGCGCTCCCGGTCCCAATCACAGGAGGCGCCCATATGCTTGAGCTGGTCGATGATCCGTCCGCCATGCTCGGCTTTCCATTCCCAGACCCGCTCCAGAAACTTCTCGCGTCCCAATTCATGGCGATCGGTGCCTTCTTGAGCCAACTGGCGCTCCACCATCACCTGGGTGGCGATGCCGGCGTGGTCGGTCCCCGGAAGCCACAACGCCTCGTAGCCCTGCATTCGCTTCCACCGAATCAGCATATCCTGCAACGTCACAAAGAGAGCATGTCCCATATGAAGACTGCCCGTAACATTGGGCGGGGGAATCATGATCGTATAGGTGGGACGATCGCTGGTCTCATCGGCTTTAAAAAAACCGTTGGACGTCCAGAAGTCATACCATCCCGATTCCACTTCGGTGGGGTTATAGCTTTGATCAAGTTTCATGAAACCTACTCGTTGGGTATTGCGGTCATAAATTGGGCGGACACATCGTTTGGTCGCCCCCCTTATAACGTCGCGACCATCATTTCAGCAAGATTCGCGTTGGACGACCTTTGACCAACAAAAAAACCGCCTCGAAAAGTTCGAGGCGGTCTCTTTTGATTCACTCATCTATCATTCACTCTTCGTTGAGCAAACGCTCCAATTCAAGGCGAACCTGCTGAGAAATTCGTCGCGCCAGTTGGTCATCGAGGGTCTTCTGAATCTTGTCGTCGCTATGCTTCAACAATTTGGGCAATACTTTCTGTTGAAAGACTTCGCCCATCACATTTCGGAGAAGACCGGGGAGTTCGGCGCGAACCGCGCTCTTTACTTCTTCGCGGATAAACTCCTGAATCTCGCTTTGACTCATCGCCGGGGCCGCGGAACTGGCACTGGCTCCCGGAGATGGCGTTGGCTGTCTCTGACGAGGAGCCGACTTGGCTTCGCCGCTCGCAATTCGGGGCTGACTCCCACCGCTGGGAATCCGAGGCTGACTTCCCTGAGGACCGGAGGATGGGGGCACCCGGGATTGACTCCCGGACTGCACCGGAATCCGAGGCTGACTCTCGGGAACGGGGGTCTGCGTCATCGGTTGCGGGCCACTGCCACCGGGATGCGTCGGCTGAGGCTGCGACCGTGGTCGGGAGCCCTGCTGCCCTGTCGGATGCTGGGGCTGCGATCGCGGTCGGGAACCCTGTTGGGCCACCGGCGGTTGGGCTGCCGGCGGTTGGGCTGCCGGCGGTTGGGCCACCGGCGGTTGGGCCACCGGCGGTTGGGCTGCCGGCGGTTGGGCTGCCGCCTGAACCGCAGCGGGTTGAGCCACCGCACCTCCGCCGGCGACGGCCGTTTCAATGGCCTCCACCAATTCGTCGGTGTGAAAGGGTTTCATCACCACCAGGGACGCACCGCTGTCTCGTGCCAGATTGGCATCGAAATTCTTGTACGTACCGCCCAGCATAATAATGGGTATCTGGCTGGTGGCGTTGTTGTTTTTGAGAGCCCGACAAACATCATAACCGCTGCCGTCGGGCATATAGTAGTCAAGTAAGATAACCGAGGGTCGCTGCTGGGCCGCTTCCACGGCTTCACGAGCGCTCCCCACCCCTACCACCTCAAACTTCGAGGCTTTCAGGGCCATCTGGACGACCTTTCGAATCGTCTGGCTATCATCGGCGACGAGGACCGTCTGGCTCATGCAATCTCCTTCCAGAACGCTAGTTCGTTCGCGGACGCAATGCCCGGTTCTGGATCAGTCATACTATGGTTGCGGTGTGGACGCCAGTTAATATCCGAAGTCCCCCACATTATCTGTGGGCTCGGAGTTGTCAGAACTGGGATATTCGCCTCTCGCTTCATAGCCGACGATTATCACGTTATCTACTGAGCGGTCAAGGTAGTGGTATGGTATGGGCGCGACCCAGTTCGACGGACCTCGATCACAACGACGCCACAGTTCGAGCTTGAAAGCGATGGGCTCCCCGGTCATCATGAGCAC
>SKNI01000268.1 GCA_007120615.1 Myxococcales bacterium
AGTTGACCGCCCACTATTTTATGATCTCTTCGGTGTCGGTGGTGCTGAATCTGGGGGCAAACTTTCTCTTCTTGCGAGCCGTTCAGCTCTCTCCGCTGAGTCTGACGACGCCCTATCTTGCGTTTACCCCTGTATTTTCGGCTTTGATCGCCCTGATCTTTCTGGGCCAGATTCCCAGCACCTTCGGCTGGCTGGGGATAGGGATCGTGGCTGTGGGGGCTTTCTTTATGAATCCCGGCCGAGATGGAGACGGTCCGCTGCGGGCGCTGAAGGCATTGTGGTCGGAGCGAGGTAGTTTTTATATGTTGGTCGTCGCACTTCTGTGGGGCATCACACCGGCGCTCGATAAGACGGCCACCGATCTGTCCAATCCTTTATGGCATACAGCTTTTCTCGCCGCCTCGGTGGGGGTGATCTTTGTGGCGATAGCCTGGGGCAGAGATAAATCGCTGGCACCACTGATCGCAGAGTTTCGGGCGATCCCGAAATTGCTATGTCTGGCGGGCCTCTTTGCGGTGGGAGCGATGCTTCTGCAATTGTCCTCCTACGCCTATATCGACGTGGCCTATGTGGAGACCATCAAGCGCGGGGTGGGGGTGATCGGGGCCATCGCGGCGGGCTATTTCTTGTTCGGCGAGAGAGATATCGGGCGGCGCCTGCTGGGGGCGTTGGTCATGGTCATCGGAGTGGGAATGATCCTGATGGCCGGGTAATGGTTGCTTATCCCCATCCCTAATTCCGAGAATTCGGTTGTAATTCGACACCTTTGATCAGTATCTTTGTTGAAAGTAGCGGAATGTTTCCAGAATTCGATATTCACAGGATGCATTGTTTCTCAATGACAAGCACTCATAAATCGTAAGAAGAAGATATGAAAATGCCGGTACGAAGCCTATTTGTTGCGCTCGCGAGCCTCGCCCTCCTCGCCTGTGGAGGAGAGGATAGCTCCGAGGCAGGAGAAGACCAGAATCAGTCCTCCGAGGTAGAAATCGTGGAATGCGGCGAGAATACCGTGGAAGTCAACGGGCAATGCGTGGCAGCCGTGGAGTGTGGAGAAGGGGAGACGGCGACCAACGACGGGCGCTGTGTCTACTCTGATTATTGTGGTGACGGGACCAGCTTCAACCCTGGTCCCGGCCAGTGTGTGGCGGATGCCGATCTTTTATGCGGCGATCAGACCGTAGAGGAAGACGGCGAATGTGTCGCCGAGATCGTGATCACCTGCGGCGAAGGAACCATCGTCTCCGATGAGACCTGCCTGCCCACCGAAGAGGTTTGTGGGGACGGCACGGAGGTGGACAACGAGCAGCTATGTCGTCCTGTAGACGACGTTTGCGGAGAGGGAACCACCTTTGATTTCTCTCGGAGGATCTGTGTACCACTCTCGTTTCTCGCCTGTGGCCCGGGGACGATGGAGCAAGATGAAAGCTGCATCTCGTCGAGAATCTTCTACGAGGAGTTGGCTGCTGACTTTGATGTGGACCTCAACGACTATAACGAGTCCGTCGAGATCACCCTCAAAGGGGTGGGGGAGCACTTCGTATTTATCGGCACCATTGAGGAGCCCGAGATCGATGGCGGGGACCTCTTGCCCAATGATGATCACCTCCACTTTGACGCTGACGCCGGTCAGTGGATTCGAATCGGATTGTACTCCCTGGGGCTTCCCACTCCCGGATTTCTATTTTTCGACGACGAAGAATCCTTCACCAGGCTCAGTGACCTGGGAGGTGGTGTGGAGGTCGTCCGCGATGTCGTAATTCCCCGCGACGAGACCTTTTATCTGACGATCTCCAGCCTCGCGCAACTCCTGGGCGAGGTAGGCCCCGCAGGCGGAGACGACTGGGATTATGTGGGCTTTGTGGAAGTCTTGGAGGCCCCCGACGCCCGGCCTCTCGGTGATGACGAGGCATTAATAGGCGATATTCGAGAGCTCGTTGATAATTTCTACCTCGTCGAAGATCTCGAGCCCGACGCCTCGGTGGCGCTGATCTTTGAAACCCTGCCGGAGAGCGCGGAGAGCGAGATTCAGCTCTGGCCTGACCCGGTCACCCTGGAGTCCACCCTGGAATTGAATGATGACACAGTGGTCTTTGACGCTCCGGGAGAGTCCTTCTATCTGCTCCTGGATCGGGTCCACGCTTTTGGGTCGGAGACCGCCTACCAGGGAGTCGCAAAGGTCGGCGCTCCCCTCGATGATGGTGATACGGTAACCGAAGATGTCGAACTTGAAGCCGGAGAATATATCGGGCTCTTCCAATATAACCTGGAAGGTGTCGAACTCTCGGCGACCATAAGCGACTCTGGAACCGTGGTTGCGGATACCGACGAGTTGGAGGTCTTCGATGCGTCCTCCGGCCAGGTCGGGCTCTACTGGTATGCAGCTTCCGACCAGACCGTAACGTTGACCTGGGAGAATACGACCGGCCAGGAACTGGATTTCTTCTCCACCGCTTATGAGGTCCATCAGGCCGACTTTCAGGGTGGTATCGACGGTGATTCAGTTCAGTTCAGCACTGATCGGGAGCTCTCCAGAGGACATCGCCACTATGTGGAATTGGAGGTCAACGTCAGCCAGCAAACGATGCTCGGCTTTACCCTCGACGACTCGGGCGAAGGCCACCTGACCCTCTTTGACGAGAGTGGCCAACAACTGGCCGACGGAGAGGGATCGTTTGTTCGAGATTTGGAGAGCGGCTCTTATCTTCTGGCCGTGGACGCTCTCTCGCAGATGCCTTCGGGGTTTGAGGTGACCATCCGAGAGACCCGCTTCTTTTCGGCCAGTGAGACCGGCACATTTATTGACTCTTTTTCGGAGACTTCCCTCCTTTTGAACATCTCCGCCGAATGCATCGTGGAGTCGCTGGAAATCTCGATTATAACCGATTCTCTCTGGCAAGATGATACGACCATTGATCTCATCGCCCCGGACGAAACCGAGTACCGTCTGGTCGATCCCGGTTCTACCACTCGCGACCCGATCGACGTTACGTTCCCCTCCCCTGACTCACCGGTGGAGTCGCTGGACGGGCTCATCGGTCAATCGGGACAGGGGGACTGGGAGATTCGTTATACCTATGTGTGGAGTGACGACGGATATGTGGATTGGAGTCTAGATATCCTGTGTGAATGAACTGAGAAAACCCAAAGCCTTCTGTCTGTCGCGTTATATCGTTGGAGATTAGCCGAATGAATTACCCGTCTAGAAAAGCCGCCTGGATCGCAGTCCTGACCTTATTCTTCTCCCTCGCTGCCTGTGGAGGAGATGATGCGACGGAGCCCGATTCCGATTCTGACTCCGGTCCCGATGAAGTGGGCACGCTGGAATGCGGCGCGGGGACAGTTTTGGCCGACGGAGAGTGCGTGGTCAGCGATTTTGACTGCGACGAGGGTCAGGTTCCCTTGCCATCCGGAGTGTGTCGAACCCGGGAGGAATATTGTGGATCGGGCTCCTCCTTCGACGCCCAGGCTGAGAAGTGCGTCTCCGACGCCGAGGTCAGTTGCGGCGAAGGCACGGTCGCAGTGGAAGGTCGCTGCGTGGTGGAAGGGGCCATGAGTTGTGGAGAAGGCACGGTTCTGGCCGACGGAGTGTGTCGAATCAGCGAAGAAGTCTGCGGTTCGGGTACCGCCTTAGACGAGATTCAGTGCGTCGTTGCTGAGGATGCCTGCGACGCCCACGCTCAATTCGACGTCATCGCCGGAGAGTGCGTAGATCTGATCGTCATCTCCTGTGGAGAGAATACCACGGAGATCAATAATCGCTGCGTCTCCACAGGCTCCTTCGCCGATGAGTTGGCCCAGGAGGCCGATCTGGACTATTCGGATGCCGAACGCAGGCTCAGCCCCGGCTCCGACCCCGGTGATCGGATTGTATTTACGGGCACCATGGACGGCTCCGGTGATCTGGTCCACATCTACCCCTTTGACGGAGTGGAAGGACAGTGGCTTTCGATCACGATTTATCCCCGGGGGATTCCGTCGGTGGGCTTTCGCCTCCAGCAGGTCGTCGGCTCCTGGCAGCGCCAGGTGTCAGCAGACCTCGCCAGTGTTCCCAGCCGCACGGTCGTCCCACCGTCCAGCGGAGATTACGATCTCGTCATCGAAACCTCGGTCACCGGCGCCGGTGGTTCCTTCGGCAGCGATGATTGGCGATATGTGGGAGTCGTAGAAGTGATCGAGGCCCCCCAGGCTCAGCCCTGGGACCTCTTCGAAGAGACCACCGGTGGCAGCCTCAAGAGTACCGCCGCCAACTGGCTTGAGATCGAGCTCCAACAAGACGAGCAGGCCATCCTCCGGGTCGAAGACCTCGGCGTTGACATCGTCGGAGCCACCCTGAAAGTGTGGACCTCACCACAGGACTACTCCCAGAGATTCGCGCTGGAAGCAGGCTCCAGCTTCCTCGTAGAGACCACCGGTGCGCAAACAAATCTTTATCTTCACTTCGACGCAGAAGAGTTCCGCGGCCCGCGCACCAATTTCAATGTCAGCGCCGTGCAGACCATCACATTATTGGCCGGAGAAACCAGCCAGGAGCTCATCTCGGCCGAAGCCGGAGAAGTCATCATGCTCTCTCATCGCTCCAGCGATGCAGAAACACTCACCGGGCGGGTCTTTCTTGGCGACCAGCAACTCTATCTTAAAGAGGAGATCCTGGCCGATAACCGAAATTCCTATGACGGATATCAAACACGGCGAGAGTTTTTCTACGTCCAGGAGTCCGGCGATTATACAGTCGAATTCGAAAACACTTCCGGCGGTTCCATTGACGGATTCATCTCCACGACCACCACCACCGAATATCTGGTGTTTGAACCGGACGGGGAGCAAGATTCCTCCTTTGAGACCACCCTCCCGGCGCAAGAATTAGAGAGAGGCGACTGGCGATTTATCGTCATCGACGCTCCCGGGCCCGTTCGAATTACCGGATCGGCAGAGGTCGAATCGGGAGACCCGGAGGTGACGATTTATGACAATACGGGCGCAGACTTCCTTGCCCGATTTAACTCCGTTGGCACCGTAGAGGACATCGATTTTATCCTTGAGCAAGAGGATATCTACATTATGGCCGTTCATCCCTTCTCTACCCTCGACGGTGGGATCACCGTGGAGTTGGAGTCAACCCCCACGGTCACGCTGGCCCCCGGGGAGACGCAGTTCGTTGAGTTCGACGCCAATATCTTTGATATCTTCACCGCCGAGATTTCGTTCGTCGACGGGAGCGCTCCCGACGTACGATTGTTCAATCCCGATGGGGCGATGGTCTTTGAATATCTCACGATCGACAAGGAACTCGACCTCCTGGAGTTGATTCCCGGAACCGGGGAATTTACTCTGGAGGTCACCAACTCCGGTGAAGAGAACACCCTGGGACTGACCACCGACTTCGATGTTGTAGCTCCCGTTGATGTGCTGAGTCCTCAGGGGGCGACCTCAGCTAACTACTTCAGAGAAAGTACACTCGCCGAAGGAGAACGAGAGTTCTTTCTTCTTCGCACGCAGGAGGAATTTGCCTTCCTCACCGAAGCTCTCTTCGATGATGAGGAAGAGGCTTCCCTGCGCCTGCTGGATATGAACTCCAAAACAACCGTGGCCAGCGCAAGCGATGCGGGCTCCACCAACATCCTGCGCTCCATGCTGCCGGAGGGAGTTTATCTCGTTGAGGTGGAAGCCCTCACCGAACTCGCCGAAGGCTACGAGTTCGACATTTACCTGGCAGAACTCCTCACCTATGAGACCTCGGGATCGATTCCGGAGGTGGCCGAGGATTCCCTCAATTTCTTGCCACTTACCGTCCCGGGAGCCTGCAACGCCGTAATGGCCATTGAGATTTATATCCTTACGGAACAAGGTTTTTACCGCGATGACACCACCATCGACCTCATCGCACCAAACGGAGACGAGTATCGAATCTTTAGCCCCCCATTCTTCGTCAATAGTTCGACGATTGATACAGTCTTTCCCACCGAGACCAATACCGTTGAATCTCTCGCGCCCCTGATCGGGGAGTCAGGGGCCGGAGAGTGGAACGTTCGTCTTCTATATGAATGGGGTAATGAACCCACCCTTCATCAGTGGAGCCTGACGGTGGTTTGTATCTGATTGAGCCTTTTGCTTCTCATTCGATAACGACTTCGTTATCCTTCGCTCTACGGTTTCGATCATATAGCGAGCGTGTTATTCGTTCTGTCATGAGGCAGAATCGCTCTTGAGGCCCTTGCTATTGTGATGATGTGTGGAGTGAATTCGGATGAAGATCTTTCTCTTATGGAAAACATCCTGGATCAAGATATTGATCGGTCTCTTTTTTCTCGCCGCCTGTGGTGGTGAAGAAGAGCAGGAAAGGGAGCAAACCGAGTCCGTTCCTCAACTGGAATGTGGTCCGGGGACGATTCTGGACAACGGCCAGTGCGTGGTCAGTGAGTTTGACTGCGACGAGGGTCTGGTTCCATCACCGGCAGGGGTCTGTCTGACTCCCGATCAATATTGCGGCACCGGTGCCAGCTACGACAGCACCCTGGAGCGGTGTGTGTCGGCAGCGGAAGTCAGCTGCGGGCCCGGCACCATCGAGCACGAAGGCCGCTGTGTGGTGGAAGACGCCAGGGTCTGCGGCGAGGGTACGGTCCTGGCCGATGGCTTCTGTCGGGTCAGCGAAGAGGTCTGTGGAGCGGGAACCGAACTCGAAGAGCTGCAATGCATCCTCAATGAGGGAGCCTGCAGCGCTCACGCTCAATTCGACGTCATCACCGGTGAGTGCGTGGACCTGGCGGTTCTGGAATGTGGAGAGAATACCACGGAGATCGACAACCGCTGCATTCCCTTCCATACCTTCGCCGATGAATTGGCCGCCGATGCCGATCTGGACTACTCCGATACCGAGCGAACCATCGTCCCGGGAGACTCAGTCGGCGACAGGGTAGTATTTACGGGAACCATGGACAGTGCGGGGAATCTCTTTCACGTCTTTCCCTTCGACGGCAAAGAAGGCCAGTGGCTGAGCATCACCATCTATCCCCGGGGCATCCCGTCGGTAGGATTTCGACTTCGGGAGGTCTTCGGCCCCTGGGAGCGAAGGAGTCCCCCTGGACTCACCAATGTGCCAGACCGCACGGTGGTCCCGCCCACCTCCGGGCAATACGACCTTATCGTTGAAACCACGCTCTCCTCGGCTCAGGGCGGCCCATTTAGCGATCCCTCCTGGCATTATGTCGGGGTCGTCGAGGTCATCGAGGCGCCGCAAGCCCAGCCCTGGGATCTCTTCGGAGAACCCACCGGTGGAAATCTCCAAGACCCAACGTCGAACTGGCTCTCCGTGGAACTCGACTCCGACCAATTGGCCATCATCCGCACCCAAGATCTCGGCGTCGACGCCCGGGGCGCCTATCTGGAGGTGTGGCGCTCACCGCTCGATTACTCCGAGCGTTTCGCGCTGCAGCCAAACTCCAGCTTCGCCCTGGAGACCTCGGGAGCCGCCTCTACTTTCTACCTGTTCTTTGACGCCCATGAATTTCAGGGGCCTCGCACCCATTACGGGGTCAGCGCGAAGCAAACAATCACCCTGCCCGTGGACGGGACCTCCGATGAAATAATTTCCGCCCAGGCCGGAGAGGTGATCTTGCTCTCCCACCGCTCCACCGAGGCGGAGACCCTCGCGGGACGGGTCTTTCTCGCCGACGAAGAGGTCTATACCAATGGCGCGGTCCTCGCCGAGAACCGTAGCTTTTATGCGGTGGGCGCCACGAGACGGGAATTCTTCTACGCCCCCGTTGATGGGGAGTATCGGGTGGAGTTTGAGAATACTACCGGCAATATCGTGGAGGGATTTCTGGCGACCTCACACACCACTCGGCCTCCCACCTTTGAGCCGCTGCCGGAGGAAGACTCTACCTTTGAGGCGTCCATTCATGCGGAGGACCTGGAGCGGGGCGACTGGCGCTTTGTTCTCATCGATACGCCCTCAGCCGTGCGCATTACGGGCACTGTGGAGGCGGGCTCCGGTACTCCTCATGTCACCATTTTTGATGAAGAGCGGCGAAGTCTTCGCACATTTACCGTCGGTGGATCTGTAAAAGAGTTGGACTTCATTCTCCCGGAAGAAGGGGTTTATTTTCTGGCCATTCGACCCTCCACCACAGTCAGCGGCGGGTTGACCATTGACCTGGATTCGTCCCCGGTCTCCACTCTGGAGGCCGGCGAGAAGGAGTCCTATAGTTTTGATGCCGAGATCTTCGATATTCTCTCCGGGACGATCTCTTACGCCGAAGGCAGCGCCCCCGACGTTCGTCTGCTCAACCCCGATGGGGGCGTGGTTCTGGAGCATCTGGAGATCGATACGACCCTGGAACTTCTGAATCTTATTCCGGGCACCGGCACCTTCACCCTGGAGGTGGTCAATAATGGTGAGAATCCCGCCGTGGGTCTGAGCGTCGAGTTCGAGATCGATACTCCCGTAGACACGGTTCATCTGAATATGGGTGACCAGGTCTCGATCTCACGCCCCCCCCAGGTGGCCGAAGATCGAGAGGTATTTCTCCTTCGGATTCACGAGGAGTTATTTTTCCGAGGCTCGGTCGCGGTAGGCCAACACGAAGAAGTTTCCTTTGGGATTCAAGACATCGCTGAGCCCGCCGTTACCGTTCAATCCCGGGATAGCGATGAAGTTTCGCTGGCGATCCCCGAGGTGTCGCCGGGAACCTACGTGGTGAGCGTTGATTTTTTTACCGACATCGCAGCGGGCTATCAGCTGGAGCTCGACATCCCGGTTCCCGAGGATTTTGAAGAGATCGAGATAGTGGTCGAATTTGATCCGGCGCTACACCTCGCAGAAGATGATCCGCAGACCTCGGAGATCGACATCTCCGGCTGTGACAGTATTGTGGAAATCTCGGTGACCACCGATCTGGCGGCCGGTTGGAGCAGCCATGCCTATGTGAGTCTCCTCGCGCCGGTCTTCGCCGAGCCCCTGCGAGTTCGAGATGGAGACTTCGGGACCCATCAAACGACCTATCCCGATGACCGGGAGCCTGCTGATTCATTTGATCCACTCATCGGCCAGGAAGGCAACGGTGTCTGGATCATGGAGGCCGAAAACCGTCCGCCCTCCGGGTGGACCACGACCGCTACCTGGTACGGCTGGGAACTGCGACTCTTCTGTGTGAATTGAGCTCAATAAAACCGCTCCATCTGGAGAACCGAACATGAAAGCGAAGTTCAGAAATCTTCTCGTCTCCCTGACGGCTCTCGGCCTGATCGCCTGTGGCGGGGAGGAACCGGCAGGGGATGAAAATCAGGCCGATGAGGACCTCATCGAATGCGGCCCCAATACCGTCGAGGTAAACGGTATCTGTGTGGCCGACGTGGAGTGCGAGGAAGACGAAACCGCCACAAGTGATGGCCGCTGCGTCTTCACCGGATATTGCGGCGACGACACCTATTTCGACCCGAACACCGGGCTGTGTCGAGCCAACGCCAACCTCCGTTGCGGAGAGCATACCTCCGAGGAGGACGGCGAGTGCATTCCGGACTTCGTCACCGAATGTGGAGAAGGCACGGTGATCGCCAACGAGGTCTGTCGGCCCTCCGAAGACGTCTGCGGGGAGGACACCAGTGTAGACAATCAGCAGCAATGCCGACCGGTGGAAGGAGTCTGCGGGGAGGGCACGGCTTTCGATTTTACTCAGCGCGTCTGCGTACCCCTGTCGTTCATCACCTGCGGACCGGGCACTACCAATATCGAGGGCGTCTGCATTCCGAGTCGGATCTATTATGAGAATCTGGCCGAAGATGCCGACCTCGATAGGACCGCCGGCGACGGCGGTGAGATCGTTCTCAAAGACATCGGAGAGCGCTTCGTCTTCGTCGGAAATATCGATGCACCCACCATCGAAAACGACCAGCTTCGCCAGCACGAAGATCACTACACAATTCAGGCCGAGGCCGGCCAATGGCTCCAGATTGGGATCTACTCTCTGGGGCTTCCGGAGCCCGGATTCTTGCTCTTTGACGATGCCCAGGAGGGCGACGAGAAGTTTACCCGGTTAAGCGATCTGGGCGCCGGCATCGAGACCCACCGCTACGTGGTCATTCCGGAGAGTGGCGAATACGATCTGATCGTATCCAACCTCCCCCAGCTTCTGGGGAATCTGAACCCCGCAGGAGGAGAGGACTGGAAGTACGTCGGCTATATTGACGTGGTGGAAGCTCCCGATGCCCGGGACATCGACATCAACGACGAATTCTTCTCGGGAAATGTCATCGATCTCAAGGAAAACCTGTTTTTCATCGACGGAATCGAAGAGGACACTTCCTTTGCCCTGGTTTTTGATACTCTTCCGCTGACCTCGGAAGCCGAAGTTCAGGTCTGGACCGATCTCAACACCCTGGAGGCGACTTACTCGCTGAGTGGCGATAATATTCTCTTTGATGTGCCTGGAGAGTCGTTTTACCTGCTCTTCGATCGTGCTCACTCCTTTGGTGGCAGTAATGATTACTCCGTCTTTGCCCAGTCCGGATCTCCTCTGGACGAGGGGCAGTCTCTGACCACGGAGATCGAGTTGGAGGCTGGCGAATATGTGGGATTGTTCCAGTTCAACACCGCCGGGGCCTCTCTTGGGGCATCCATTGATGATGCCGGGATGGCGCTTGTGGAGTCTGACGAGCTGTCGCTCTCGACCTCTTCCACCGGCGAGACCAGCCTGTACTGGTATGCCCATCAAGCCACCACGGTCACCCTGAGAGTGGAAAATACCACCGACGAAGATATCGGCCTGGTTTCCCTCTCCCATCAGGTGGGAGAGGCCGATCGCATCGATGATATCGACGGCGATCAGATCTCTTATAGCTACGACCAGGCCCTGCCCCGAGGACGGACCCACTTTATCGAATTGGACATCACCTACGACGAGCTTCTGGCCATTCGAACCTTTAACACCTTTGGTGATACGGAACTCACCTTATACGACGCCGATTATGAACCTGTGCGGACCGAAGCAAGCAGTATCGTTGGCATCTTCGAGCCGGGCCAATATTTGCTGGGCGTAAAAGCGATCAGCAGGTTGAGTAACGGATTTAATCTTCGATTCGTGGAGAGCCCGCCCTTCGAGTTCAGCGAGACCAACCAGCCCGGTCTTCCCATTCCCTACAGCAACCCGTCGGGAGTCTCCGATACCATCACCGTTTCCTCCTGTCCCGGGATCGTCGACATCAGCGTCGACGTTCATATCACCTATCCCTATCCCTCCAGCCTTCATGTGCGTCTTCGAGTTCCCGACGGAACTTCGATCGACTTTCATAATGAGGGACTGGGAGTGGGGACCAATATCATCGACACCTTCCCATATCCCTCCAATAACGCGCTCTTATCGGCCTCGGAGCTCCTCGATCTTATCGGGACCGACGGCAGCGGGGACTGGACCTTTACGGTGAGCAATAATTCGATTTTTGAAGATGATGGCACCCTCGACAGTTGGACCCTCAATCTAACCTGTCAGGGCCAGTAGGGTTTTGATCATCCATCGCCTTATTTTGGATCGTTTCCAGGGATCGTTTTCGATGAATATTATATCTTCCAGCCTGCTCTTTCGCTGCTTTGTGCTGGCCTCATTTATGGGATTTGTGACGGCCTGTGGTGGCGAGGATCCTCCCGAAGACAGCGGCGATCCCGAGAGCCTCGTAGAATGCGGTGCGGGAACGGTGCTCCAGGATGGCCTCTGCGTAGTCGACGAATTCAACTGCCCCGAAGGTCAGGTCCCCACTCCTGCGGGCCCCTGTAGCACGCCGGAGGTCTACTGCGGAAGCGGGGCTGCCTTTGATTCGGAGACCGGCCAATGCGTCTCCAGCGCCGACGTGCGCTGCGGGCCGGGCACCGTGGCGGTGAACAATCGCTGTGTTGTGGAAGGGGCCGCAGTCTGTGGCGAGGGAACGGTGCTCGTTGACGGGTTCTGCGCTCTCTCGGAAGAGGTCTGCGGTGACGGCACCGAATTGGAAGGGCTCAATTGCCAGCTCGCCGCCGAAGCCTGCTCGGCTCACGCGGAATTTGACGTAGGCACCGGCCAATGTGTGGACCGCGATATCATCGAATGTGGCGAAAACACCATGGAGTCTGACAATCAATGCGTGTCGCTTCACACATTCGTCGAGGAATTGGCCGCCGAAGCGGATCTCGAATTCTCCACCGGAGCCACCATCGAAGTGGGTTCAGAGCCCGGGGAACAAGTTATATTTACCGGCAATCTGACCACCGCCTCCAACCTCTTTCACGTCTACAAACTTCAGGCCGAGGCCGGACAATGGCTGGAGGTTAAGATCTACTCCCAGGGACTTCCCTCGCCGGGATTTCGGGTCCGACAGATCTTTGGTCCCTGGCAGAGGCGGGCCCTTCCGGGATATTCCAACCTTCCAGCCCGAACGATGCTCTTTCCCGCCACCGAGGAATACGACCTGATCGTAGAGACCTCGTTATCCGGGGTTTCCGGGGGGCCCTTTGGTGATGAATCCTGGAATTACGTGGGCGTCGTAACCGTCCTGGAGGCTCCCGAAGCTCAGCCCTGGGAGCTCTACTCCGAGCCCATCGCCGGAGATCTCAAAGATACGAGGGCTAATTTTATCGAGGTCGAGCTCTCCGATGAGGCGGAAACCCTGGTGCTACCAGAGATCGTGGGTCAGGACGCCAATACCACGTTTATTGAGATGTGGAATTCGCCGGTCGATTACGCCGGCCGTGTTCCGGTGACTCAGAATAATGCCGTCACCATCGACACCGATCGCTCCACGGCATATCTGCTCATCGATTCCCGTGATTTCGTGGGGCCTCGAACCGAATACGCTCTCACCGCCGTAGAGACCGACACCCTGGAAGTTGGTGCGACCTTTCAGGAAGAAGTCTATGCCGAGGCGGGGCAGGTGATCTTTCTGTCTCACCGTTCCTCCAATACCGCCACGTTGACGGCGCGGGTTTATCTGGAGGACGACGAGCTCTACTCCAACAGCGTTCAGGCCAATAATCGAACCAGCTATACGGCCCTCAACTCCCGGTACGGTTTCTTCTACGCCCCCGTTGACGGCGCCTATATTGTGGAGTTCGAAAATACCACCACCAACGTGGTAACCGGGCTCTTTACCAACTCCTGGGCTGCCGACGTCCCGGTCTTTTCGGTGGATCCCGTAGAGACCTCCTATCTGGTCGACACTCTCCCCGCAGACGGACTGGACCGAGGCGATTGGCGATTTTATCTGATTGAAACCGAAGACGCCGCTCGGGTAGTGGGAAGTGCAGAGGTTCAATCGGGGCGTCCCGACATCTCCATATTTAACGTTCAGGGAGATCGAATTGAGAATTTCGCCGCCTTTAACGCCGGCAATATCCAGGAAGCGGCGTTTAATTTATGGACCGGGGGCGTTTACTTCATGGCGATCCGACCATTCAACACCATCTCCGGGGACATCAAGCTGGACTTTGAAGCCTTTGCGCTGGAAGCGCTTCCCCCGTCGGAGACGTACAGCACCAGTTTTTCGGCTGAGATATTTGACGTCCTCACAGGAACGGCCGTCTATTTTGACGGCGGGGCACCGGATCTTCGCCTGATCAATCCCAACGGAGCTTTTGTCTTCGAAGATCTGGCCATGGATTATGAGCGCGATATCCTGGAGCTCATTCCGGGTAGCGGCACCTATACGCTGGAGATGGTCAATCATACCGAGGATCCCACCCTGGGCTTTCAAATCGATACCCAGGTCACTACCCCCTTTGAGGTGCTCAACCTCACCGGAGGTTTTGAGCGAGACTTCCTTCGCGAGGGCGCTCTGGCCGAAGGTGAACGAGAGATGATCGTCCTTCGCTCGTTGACCGATCTCATCTTCGGGGTGGTCGCAACCTTCGGGGAAGATGAAGAGGCCCACATTCGCCTTCGGGACCTCAACACCAGCGAGACCGTTCTCTTCGACGAGGTGCGCGAGACGATCGACCTGACTTCCCGGGCGGTCAACGCCAGCAATTTCGTGCTCGAAATCGAGGCGATTACCGATATCGAAGCGGGGTACGACCTTCATCTCTCCGGCGCCGAAATCTCTCTGTTGAACTTCTCTAAAGAATACGAAGAGCGGGTTCCCCTCGAATATACGGGTGAAGAAACCGGCGGCTACCTCTCATCTCTGGAGGTCTCCGGCTGTCCTAGCATTGGAGAAGTGGAGATCACCGGAGATTTCGATACGGCCTGGAGAGGCTATCTTCATATCTTTCTCCACGTTCCCGGGATGGCCGAACCCATCCATATCCTTCAGCCGGAGGGGTTCGGAACAAGAACTCAGCTGGTCTTCCCCGACAATATCAACACAACTGAATCCCTCGATTTCGCCGGTCAGTCCGGTAACGGAGAGTGGACCCTGGAGTTGACCTCCACTACCGCCGGTACCCTCAAGAGCCATATGACGGGATGGTCCATCGATCTGATTTGTGCTGTGTGATGGTAGACTGGGAGCGCAGACGTCCCCGTCCGCATGGAACGCGCACGAGGGACGTCCGCGCTCCGAAGTACACTGGCG
>SKNI01000433.1 GCA_007120615.1 Myxococcales bacterium
CAGACTAAGAAGTGAATCAAAGACCCGTGCTATCAGTACGTGCTACCGATGTGTCCCATGAAAAGACGTCCCCGTCCGCATCAAACGAAAAGCGCTTTTTCTTCCATGCGGACGGGGACGTACGGGGACGTCCGCGCTCCTTTTCACTCTCGTTCTACCGATCACCGCTTGGCCTGGTGGGCCGGAGAGCGAAGCCACCACAAGACTGCCACGGCGAAGAGCCCGAAGGTATTGGCCAGGGCTGAGATTTCGAGAGCAAAATTCGGGGCGAGGGCGACGCCGATGGCAGCGGCGGCGAAAACAAGGCTCGCCGCCCAGATGCGCCTGTCCAAAAGTGTGGCGATCAGTGCGATGCAGAAGGCGGCGATGACATTCTCAATGGCAATGGCGGTGGTGATCGGGCCGCCGATAAGCCAGATACAGAACCTGGCCAGGAAATTTGCTGCGAGATTTACGAAGATGGCCTGAATGATCCGAAGCGTGGCGGCGTTGGCGATGATGCGACGTCGCATCGTAAATACAACGATGGCAGCAAGGGAGAGGGGGCCGAAGAATTGGATGAAGTAGGTGGTATAGTCCAGGGCGATAAAACCCATGCGTATCAACGCTGCGTGGGTGGCGGGGACCGCTCCCCACACAATGCCGAGGATGGCCGCCATGATCGCGCGCTCTCGGCTGGCGAGGTTGATGTCGACGGCGTGTTCGATGCGCTGGAGGCGTTGGACCCGGGAGTCCCGGGCGCTCAAGAGTTCTTGAAGCGCCTCGAGTCGCTCCAGGAGTTCCGGATCGGGAGGAGAGAGCTCGTTGATCAACAGTGAGGCTGCTTTTTCGTCCTCCTGGCGAAGCTCGAAGTCGGCCATGGTCTGGAGGGCGGCCCGTCGTCCTCGCTGGGCCCGCATATTATCGGACCAGATGTCGAGAGCCTGCTCGAAGCCAAAACGACAGGGGGCAAAGAGGAGGTAAATCTGGTCGCGGGCACTCTCGTCCTGGTCGGGGTCGGCGAACCATTGGTCGATGGCTTCTTGAAGCTCGCCCAGTCGCCGGTTGGCGGTCTGAGTGAGGCGGTAGGAGTCGCGATGCCGGAGGTAGTTGGCGATGGCGAGTCGAAAAGATTCGGTGTCGGGGAAGCGCTCGTCGGGATCGGCGGCCGTGGCGCGGTTGGCGATAGCGCCGAGTTCCGCGGGAACGTCGTGATGATATTCCACGGGTGCGGAGCGGTAGGCTTCGATAAAGATCGCCGGAAAGCCCTTGGCCTGATGGCGAGGTGTGTCGGTGAGAATCTCGTGGAGGATGGCGCCCAGGAGATAGGTATCGGTGCGGGGTCCGATGCCCTCGGGGTCGGCGACCACCATCTCGGGAGCCATATAATGGGGTGTGCCGGCGACGGTGTCGATCTCGGAGACCAGCGGCAGGATTCCCTCGTCGTCGGGATTCATGCTCACCGCCAGGCCCCAGTCGAGCACATAGACCTCGCCAAAATTACCGAGCATGACATTGTCGGGCTTTAAGTCCCGATGAATGATGCCCTTATTATGAGCGAAGTGAAGGGCGTCACAGACCGCCAGAAGAATGTGCAGATGAGCTTCGAAAAGGTCTCGCCCGGCCTGAAAGCGGGGAGGCATCCGGTCGGGGTCGAGGAGAGTCTCCGCCCAGCTCACACCTTCGACGTGCTTCATGACCAGCATGGGTCCTTCGTCGGTCGTGCTCAGGGTGTGAACGGGGATGATATTGGGATGCTCCAGGCGTCCCGTGATCAGGGACTCGCGAAGGAGACTGTCCACCGTGGCGTCCTCGAGGCGATCGGGGCGGACCGTTTTGACGGCCACCTCCCGCCTGAGCGCGGCCTGGTTGGCCAGGCGTACAAGGCCCATCCCACCCTCGCCGATCGTAGCGAGGATGTGATATCCCCGGGAAAGGTCCAGATCCCGATCTTCGCCCAGGTGTCCCTGAAGCAATTCCTTGCGACGTCGTTCAGAAGAGTCGTTCCGGGTGAGCGTTTCGGGGACGATGGTTTCACCGAGTTCCAGAGAGCTCCTGGCATCGATGGTCTCCAGGTCACTCCAGAGCTTTTGGACACGCGGGTCGACGAAGTCTTGAGTAGCCATGGTTTTCCCTCGGAGAACGTCCCGGTGGCATTGCTGCGGAGCGGTCAAAATCTTGGGCTTTACGTGATTTCCTTATAGGCTCAGATTGGAGCCATTGCAATTGCAAGCAACGATCAGTCAGCGCCGACTTGTGTCTGTGTACTAACGGAATCCAGATGAACTCTGCCCTCAAAAATACGATCTATGTCGCCCTGGGTGGGGCAATCGGGACGCTCTTTCGCCACGGCATCAACGTCTTGACCTTCTCGGAGCAATTTCCCCTGGGAACGGTCATAGAAAACCTGACCGGAGCCCTGGCGCTGGGGCTTGTCACCGGGTTTATCACCACTTTAAATCGGGCACCGGACTGGCTCCGCACGGGAGTAGGGGTCGGTTTTTGCGGTGGATATACGACGATGTCCACCTTCGCGGCGGACACCTTTTTGTTGGGGGTTCACAGCGCGCCGGGTCTGACGCTTCTCTATGTGGGGAGCTCTCTGGTGGGCGGACTTCTCATGGCAGCAGGAGGCATCGGACTTGGCAAAATGGCCGGCGATGCCCGCGGAAAGAGGGGACTCAGCTGATGCTGTCGAACCTCCTACTTTTGACTCTCGGAGGGGCCCTGGGGGCGGTCTGTCGATTCTGGATTTCGCTGGTGTGGTCGAAGCGAAAGCCCACGTTTCCCTATCCCACGCTGACCGTAAACCTCATAGGGAGCGCAATCCTGGGAGGCCTCTTTGGAATGCTCGACCCCGATATCACGGCGATCATCGATGCGCCCATTCTTCTCTTTGCAGGAGTGGGTTTTTGCGGGGCTTTCACAACGTTTTCCAGCTTCTGCACGGAGACGATCGGGCTGGTGATGGACTCTCCGGGTCGAGCGTTGCTCTACGTTTTCTTGACCGTGGGCGGCTCGCTTCTGGCGTTTTCGATTCCCTTTCTGGCGTTGTAAATAGATGGCAGTTCCCAAGGCGCGCCGGAGCGCAGCGGAGGCACCGTCACCCGGGGGACACCGCCCCGAGTCTGTACCCACACTCTTCACTCGCCGTGCACCTGTGGCACGCACTCTTCATAGCCCGGCCCCCCGCGCACTCTTCACCTGCCCCGAGCCTGCAAGTGCCTGCTCCCAGGAGACTTTCGAGGGCTCCGAAATCCAACGCGCCTTGGAGACCGTCAGTCAGCAACAGGAAGGGCAGCAAATCCTCTACGACGCTCCGATCCGATCGAAGTGAAAAACCCGCCCACATAGAGGGTGTCCGCGAGGGGGACAGGCCATCACCAACAACGCCGCCGACGCGTCCTGGATGTCGATCCGTCCACCGGCGAGGAGATCCTGGAAGGGGAGCTTCGCCCGGATATCGATGATTTGATCGAGGATAGCGACGTTTCGGTCGATGTCGACGCCTCCGAAACCGAGAGCGACGATGTCGTGACCGACGGGCGCTGATTGCAAAACAGGTCCCGCACCCGCTTCGGACCCGCAGGCTGGGGTCCGAAGTGGGTGCGCCACCCATTTGGCAGGGGTGGGTACTGGTCCCGGGATAGGTCGCCGACCCATTTTTGAGGGGTACCCACCCCCCCTTAAATGGGTCGGCGACCTATTTTTTTGGGGTAGGCAGATGTGTTGGCGGGGTCGGTGACCTGTTTTTGAGGGGTGGCGATCTCTTTTGGCGGGGTGGGTGACCTGTTTTGGAGGGGGAGGGACCTGGCATGCTCGACCTCAACGGCGTGTCCGCGTTAGTCGGACAGAGGAAGGGCAGTAAATCGATTTCGACGCTCCCCGCCAATCGATGTGAACTGCCCTCCCACATAGACGGCGTATCCGTCCACCGCCAGGGCCCAGACCGAAAGGTTCGCCCCCGAGTTCCAGTCTGCGTCGACTGTGCCCGTTGCTCTATCGAGAGCCACCACACGTGATTGGTCCTCGCCTCCGATCGATGTGAAGAACCCTCCCACATAGACGGCGTCTCCGCCCACCGCCAGGGCAAGGACCGTAGAGTTTGCCCCTTCAGGGTTCCAGTTTGCGTCGACTGTGCCCGTTGCTTTATCGAGCGCCGCCAGATTTGATCGGCTCACGCCACCAATCGATGAGAAGACCCCTCCCACATAGACGGCGTTTCCATCCACCGCCAGGGTAACGA
>SKNI01000516.1 GCA_007120615.1 Myxococcales bacterium
ACTTCGGATCTCTTCCCAACTTCGCTGCCGGGTGGCCATATTCAGCTCAGATTTAATGGTTTCTTGCAAACTCTTCTCTCGGTCCAACACGATGTCCTCCATGCCACTTTTGATTCCATCGGGGTTAACCAACGGTTGCGGCCAATACTTCCGCTTCCAGCGCGTTGCGCAGCGAGTCGACGGTGATCGTCTCCAGCACCTCGGCGGCAAAAGCGTAGGTCAATAGTGCCCGAGCATGCTCTCGTTCAATGCCCCGGCTCATCAGATAGAAGAATTGATCTTCGGAGAGCTGGCCTACTGTAGCGCCGTGGGAGCAGATCACATCGTCGGCCAGAATCTCGAGTTGAGGTTTGGTGTCGATATGAGCTTTATTGCTCAACAACAGATTCTGATTGAGCTGGTTGGAGCTCGTCTTCTGTGCATCCTTTCGGACCAGAATCTTACCGTTAAAGATACTATGAGCGCCCTCGTCGACGATGACCTTGTGGAGCTGGAAGCTGCGCGAATTCGGCTGCGCGTGGTCCAGGGCGGTATGTGTATCGGAGGTCTGACTCCCTCGAATATGGACCAACCCGTCTAAGGTGCAGTCGATATTCTGGCCTTCGAATCGAGCATAGGAGTCATTTCGAGATACCGAAGCTCCCAGGTTGATGGCGGTTGCGTCGTAACAGGCATCCTGAGAGACGGTGATGAGGTTTCGGGCGATATGAAACGCGTCGGTGGAGTCGCGCTGCACTTTGAAATGCTTCACCGTGGCGTTTGCTCCCACCGAGATCTCGTTGACCACGTTATGGAAATAGGCTCCACTGTCGCGCCCGTCGTACTCTTCGACCACCGTGGCTTCGGCGTTCTCCCCGGCGACGATGATATTTCGGGGATGGCTGGCGTAGCTGCCCTCTTTGCCGCTTCCCACATAGAGAATATGCAGGGGCTTCTCCAACACCGTATTTCGCGGGATCAACACCACGGCGCCGTCTTCGAAGTTGGCGCCGTTGAGATTATAAAAGAGATCGTCCTTCCAGAAGTCGTTGGCACCCACATAATCGCGGACAAGCCCCGGATCCTGGTCCAGAAGTCCCTGCCAGTTGGTCAACACCACGTCTTCGGGAAGTTCATCCACCCGGGAGAGCTCCGAGGAGAATCGACCGTTTAAAAAGACCAGAGTGGAGGCGCTCGATTCCGGAAGAAGCCGGGCGGCTATCTCTTCTCTGGACAACGACAACGCAGCGTCGCTTTCGGCGACAAATGAGGTTTTGGCCAGGGTCTTGAGCTTGAGAAATTTCCACTCTTCATCTTTTCGAGTGGGCACTTCCAGGGTCTCGAGCTTCTTGAGCGCCGAGCTTCGAAATTCCTTCCACCACGTGGGCAGTCGGTCTGTGCTTCGGGCCCCGCCCTGTTCGATAAATTGCTGCACGAAGGTGCTGCTCATGCCGCCCCCTCTTTCTCCTCAAGGATCCAGTCGTAGCCGCGGTCTTCCAACTCCAGGGCCAACTCTTTTCCACCAGATTTGATGATCTTTCCGTTGGTCATCACGTGGACGAAGTCGGGCTCCACGTAGTTGAGGATTCGCTGGTAATGAGTCACCAATACGATCCCCTTGTCCTCGGAGCGAAGGCTGTTGATTCCACCGGCGACCACCCGAAGGGCGTCGATATCAAGACCACTGTCGGTCTCGTCCAAAAGAGCCAGCTTAGGCTGTAACACCGCCATCTGCAGAATCTCGTTTCGCTTCTTCTCACCACCGGAGAACGCCACGTTGACGCTGCGGTCCAAAAAGGCCGGATCCATCTCCACGATCTTGAGTTGCTCTCGAACATAATCGTCGAACTCAAGGGGATCGAGTTCGTCGAGGCCCTCTTCTTCGCGGCGGGCATTATAGGCCTGACGCATAAAGGAGGCGTTGCTTACGCCGGGAATCTCCACGGGATATTGAAACGCCAGAAAGACGCCCGCCCGGGCTCGCTCATCGGTGTCCAACTCCAGGAGGTCTTCTCCCTGATAGCTCACCGAGCCGGAGGTTACTTCGTAGGCGGGATGGCCGGCGACCACTTTTGCCAGGGTGCTCTTACCGCTTCCGTTGGGTCCCATGATCGCGTGAACTTCGCCGGGCTTAACGCTTAGGTTTAGCCCTTTGAGAATCGGCGTATTTTCGGCGCTGGCTTTTAAGTCTTTAATTTCCAGTAGCATTGCTTTTCCTTGACGTTGGTTTCCCCTCCCCCGGTCACAAAAGGACCGGGCGAAGGAGGTTTGATTCGGATACAGAAAGCGGGCTTTAGCCGACGCTTCCTTCTAATTTGATACCCAGCAAAGCGCGGGCTTCCACGGCGAACTCCATGGGGAGTTCATGGAAGACGTCCTTGCAGAATCCGCTGATGATCATGGAGATGGCGTCCTCTTCGTCGATACCGCGCTGGGCGAAATAAAACATCTGTTCTTCGCCAATTCGGGAGGTCGACGCCTCGTGCTCCACCTGCGCGGTGGGATTTCGCACGTCGATATAGGGGAATGTATGAGCTCCGCATCGATCGCCGATGAGCATGGAGTCGCACTCCGAATAATTTCGAGCCCCTTCTGCTGAAGGCGCCATCTTCACCAGGCCCCGGTAGCTATTCTGGGAGACTCCGGCTGAGATTCCTTTGGAGATGATCGTGCTCTTCGTATTCTTGCCGATATGGACCATCTTGGTGCCGGTATCGGCCTGCTGATGATGATTGGTCAGGGCAACCGAGTAGAACTCGCCGACGGAGTTGTCCCCCTTGAGGATGCAGGAGGGATATTTCCAGGTGATCGCCGATCCGGTCTCCACCTGAGTCCAGGAGATCTTGGAGTTATCCCCTTCGCAGACGCCACGCTTGGTGACGAAATTGAAGATTCCACCCTTTCCGTCTTCGTCGCCGGCGTACCAGTTCTGAACGGTGGAATATTTGATCTCGGCGTCTTCCATGGCCACCAATTCGACCACCGCAGCGTGCAATTGATTGGTATCAAATTGCGGCGCCGTACATCCTTCGAGGTAGCTGACGTATCCGCCGTCTTCACAGACGATGAGCGTTCGCTCAAATTGGCCACTATTCTGAGTGTTGATACGGAAATAGGTGGATAGCTCCATCGGACAGGTCACCCCTTTGGGGACGTAGACAAAGGAGCCGTCACTGAATACCGCAGCGTTTAAGGCGGCATAGAAGTTATCGGTATGAGGAACGACGCTTCCCAGATATTTTTCGATCAGTTCGGGATGGTCGTGAACGGCCTCGGAGAAAGAGCTGAAAATCACCCCGGCTTCGGCCAATTGCTTCTTGAAGGTGGTGGCCACCGAGACGCTATCGAATACCGCGTCCACCGCCACATTCTGCAGCATCTTCTGTTCGTGAAGCGGAATCCCCAGCTTTTCGTATACCTCCAGAATTGCCGGATCGACCTCATCGAGGCTGTCCTTCTTGGGCTTATTCTTGGGCGCCGAATAGTAGATAATATCGTTAAAGCTCGGCTTCTCGTAGGTGACGTTTGCCCAGTCGGGCTCGGTCATCGTCAGCCAATGCTTGTAGGCTTTGAGACGAAAATCGAGCATAAATTGGGGCTCGTTCTTCTTTTTTGAGATATGCCGAATGACGTCTTCGTTGAGACCGGGAGGAAATGTATCCATCTCCACGTCCGACACGAAACCGTGCTTGTACGGACGGTCCATCAATGTCTCGATATTCGAACTCATGTCTTCCTCAGTGTTGATAACTCATGCCCTCATCGTCGCTACCGGCGAACGGGCAAACTACGGTTTTAGGGTTCTTATAAACGTTAGCCCGGGGAAACCCCGTGCTCCCTGTGGGGCAGGCTCTTCTCCAGGTGCTGAACGATCTGTGATTCGTCGTTGAGCAGATCGGCAAGGCTTATCGCGTCCAACGTGTGCACCACGAAGTTGGAGATATGAGCCCAGACCGGTCGAATCGTGCAATTGCAGCGATGGGCGCAGGCCTCCAACTCGCCGGTATGGCGGTCGCAGATATCTTCGACCTGAAAGATGCCACCCAGTGCTCGGATCGCATCGCCTACGGTGATCTCTTCCGGCGGCGCCGCCAGGTAAAATCCTCCCTGCACCCCCCGCCGTGACTCCACCAGCCCTGCCTTGCTCAACACCCGTAACATCTTCTGGGCGTAGGAGATCGAGAGTCCTTCCTTATCCGCGATTGCCTGAGCCGATATCGCTTCTCCCGGCGCGTTCTCCGCCAC
>SKNI01000144.1 GCA_007120615.1 Myxococcales bacterium
AGTTCCAGTGTTGAGTAACCCAGCAATTGAATCGAAGGGTAAAAATTGGGCTTCTTCAACGAATGAGGCTAACAAAAATCTCGCGGGTCGTCACAGCGCATAAACAAGAAACAAAAAACCCCGGGCCGTACGACCCGGGGTCAGAGGGTGAAAATCAGGTCACCAGGGGCTGCTCAGAGCCCATCGGTGCTCTCGGCTTTATCGAGCATCTCCTGAGCTTTCTGCCTGGTCTTTAAGAATTCGTCCATCTTCAGCATCACCGGCGATGCGACGAAGACCGAAGAGTAGGTTCCCACGACGATGCCGATAATCAAAGCCACGGCGAAGTCTTGAATCAGACCGGTGGCGATGACCGCGATCGAGACGACTGCCAGCAGGGTCGTGAAAGAGGTCACCAACGTACGGCTCATCGTCTGATTGATGGCCTCATTGGTGATCTCTTCAACCGAGCGGGTGCCGGCGCTCTCCATATTCTCCCGAATCCGGTCGAAGACGACGATCGTATCGTTTAGAGAATAACCGATAATGGTCAACAGAGCCGCCACGATGGGGAGGCTTATCTCAATATCGAGAACAATAAACAGACCCATAGCGATGGTGATATCGTGTGCCAGGGCCGCTACGGCGCCCGGTGAATAGCGGGTATCGAAACGGAACCAGATATAGGCCAGAATCGCCAGGAGGGCGAAGAACATCGCCAGCATCCCGTCGGTTCGAAGCTGTTCACCGGCACGAGGACCGACCGTCTCCAGCCGCTCCAGACCTCCAGACTCCGAAAATCGCTCACCAAAGAAATCGTTGAAACCGGTTCGAATGATATTCTGGAGATCCTGAAATCGCAGGAGATAGAAAGCTTCCTCTGCTTGGCCCATTGATTCCACGGAGACTCGATGGAGGCCGGCGGCCAGAACTGCGGCTTCGATCTCCTCGAGATCCTTCAATTCCGTAAAGCGCAGATCC
Organism: Myxococcales bacterium; assembly: GCA_007120615.1. Taxonomy (GTDB): domain Bacteria; phylum Myxococcota_A; class Bradymonadia; order Bradymonadales; family Bradymonadaceae; genus SKNI01. The sequence goes on from SKNI01000144.1 coordinate 961, forward strand.
ATCCGATCCGGCTGTTCCGAATTCCAGACACCTCGTTCGTAATCGCCGAGGCCTTCGAGTTGATCATTGATGGCGTCCACTACCGTCTGGTCGACGACGGAAACGTCCTGAGTCTGCACCAAAAAGCGGCGTTCCGCAGCCGAACCGAAGCGTTGCACAACGGCATCGCTTAGGCCAATGGACTCCGCAGCCTCGCGAACTTCCTGATCGGTAACTTCCTCATTGAAGTGCACGATCATCTCGGTACCACCCTGGAAATCAATACCCCAGTGCGGCCCTTGAATCGTTAGAAATAACAGGCTTCCGATGATCAGGAATAGCGAGATAAACTTGGTGTATTTTCGCTTCCCCATGATGTCGTAATTCGTGTCATAGGGATAGATTTGCAGCATCTTCATAGAATTCTCTTCACTTTCTGGACGCCGTCGTTGCCGACGGCCGTTCGCTCGAAATGTTGCCGACGCGGTGCCGTCAGATACTTAGCTTATTGGTCTTGGTTCGGTGCATCCACTCTACGAAGAGCAGTCGAGTTACGTAGACTGCCGTAAAGAGGGTGCAGGCGATACCAATCAACAGGGTCACGGCGAAGCCTCGAATCGGACCGGTGCCGTATTGCAACAGAATCAAGGCCGCGATGCCCGTAGTAATATTGGCATCGAAGACCGCGGAGTAGGCTTTTGCGAACCCCTCGTTGATGGCCTCCTTCATCGGTTTTCCGAGAACGTATTCCTCTCGTATTCGCTCGTAGATGATCACGTTTGCATCCACCGCCATACCGACGGTCAGAATGATTCCGGCGATGCCCGGCAGGGTCAGAGTTGCTCCCAGCCCGGCGAGTCCGGCCATGATTAAGATCAGGTTCATCGAGAGCGCCAGAGTAGAGATGGCACCGCTGCGACGGTAATAAAAAACCATGAATAAGATGACCAGAATACTTCCGACCATCAGCGCTCTGAAACTGGACTCGATGGAGTCCTGTCCCAGCGTGGGACCGACGAGGGTCTCAAATTGAAGCTCCAGCGGAGCGGGCAGGGCGCCGTGGCGAAGAAGCATGACCAATTCCTGGGCTTCTTCTTGAATCTCAGTAAAGGATTGCATCGAACCGAGGGTAATTCGAGCGCGGCCGCCGAGGATGGGCTCATTGATCACGGGAGCGCTGTTGACCTCATCATCCATCAAGATCGCAAACCGCTTGCCCACGTTATTGGTGGTGGCCTCGCCGAAGAGGTCCGCCCCGCGAGCGTCGAAGTTCAACGCGACGTAGGGCTGAGCGACCTGCTGGTCGATGGCGACACGGGCGTCCTGGATATAATCACCGGTTAGAAGGGTATCTCTAAAGATGAGGTAACTCATCCAATAGGATTGCTCCTCGTCGAGGATGCCCTCTTCGCGGTCGATATAAACGGGGTGTAATTGATAACCGATGACCCGGTCTTCGGGAATTCGGCCCTCGAAGAATTCCGCCAGAGTATCTTTATCCTGATGGGTGACCGACATATAGCCGCCGCTGATGCTGCGAAGGGCGAAACCTTCGGGCAATTGGCCGCGGAATTGGTTGAAATATTCGTTGGTGCCATCGTCGTCGACCATTCGGAAGCGAAGCTGAGCGGTCTGGCCAATGAGTCGTTTGGCGCGCTCGACGTCGTCGTCGCGAATACCGGGGAGCTGCACGACGATGTCGTCCATTCCCTGGCGATTGATGGTGGGTTCGGTGACACCGAGAGCATCAATTCGAGAGCGAATCGTCTCGATGGCCTGATCAACGGCAAAGCCCTTGGTCTCTTCGATATAATCCTCATCCATGGTCAGCCGAAGCGTACCACCTCCGCGATCAACGCGGTTGAATTGAGGAAAGAAGCTCATGAAGTCTTCGTTCACCAGCGATCGATCATCGGGATCGCTGAAATTGACATCCACATAGAGGTTGCCCTGGGTATGTCGAATGTCGACATCGATATCGGCTTTGACGTTCTGCAGCCGGGCTTCGATATCACCGACGGTTCGCTCCAGACGATCCTGGACGGCCCGGTCTACATACACATGGTATTGCAGAAGGAGACCGCCCTGAAGGTCGAGCCCCAGGGTGAGAGGCTGGATATTCTTCCAGGTTGCTTCTCCCCCCTCATATTCGGAGGCCTCCACAAAATGGGAGGCGATCCCTTCGGTGGTAGCTGGATTTCCGTCGAGCTTTCCGCTCTGGAAGTCGATGATCGTCGGGGCCAGTACATAAAGGGCGACCGCAATCGCCACCAGTACAATTCCCCATCGGTAAAGTGAACTTTTCATAAAACCGAAACTCCGCTCGGGTCGACCGCAATCCCTCAACGTTTCGTCAGGGGCGGCTCCGCTCAATCAATCGCTTATGTCGTTAATAGGACGACGAGATCACCACTTGGCTTTCTTCTTTTTCTTTCCGTCGTCGTCTTCTTCTTCATCGGTGTCGTCGCTGCTGCTGCTGTCTTCGCTTTCTTTGGGGTCTGCTTTCGTCGTCGATGCACCACTTTTAGCGCTGACTTCGAATTCTTCACGGGTCTTTTGAATCTTCTGGCGCTCGATTTCAATTTTGGTGCCCCGAGCGATCTCCAATTCAACGGTATGCTCGTTGACGGTTTTGATTTTGCCGAAGACTCCACCGGCGGTAACCACCTGGTCGCCTTTTTTCAACGAAGAGACCAGCGACTGGTGACGACGCAGTTCTTTGTTCTGAGGTCGAATCAGGAAAAACCAGAAGATCAAAAAGATAACGCCGAACATGGCGAGGGTGGACATTAACTCACCGCCACCGCCTTGTTGCGCTATGATCCAGAATGAAAAATTCATGAACGTTCCGACTCCAAATCGACGAAGTAAATGGGAAGGTTGTTACAGCCCACTAGTCTGGGCTGGTCTTTGCGCAGTCGCTTACAACAAAAAGGGACGGCGGCAATTTATTTCCCTGACCTTCGATGCCAGTTCTGAGCATGCCCAAAGGTCGCTGTGACTTATCAGCGCAGAAACGGCAGGTCAAGGGCGCGGTGGGGAAGCGGATTCATTTCGAGCGGCATAGAAATTCTTTCGAAATGCTTCGAAGCGTCCGTTGAGAATCGCCTCCCGAGCCTCGGTGACGAGGTGCAGAAAGTAGCGAAGGTTATGAAGGGTCGCCAACTGGGAGGCCAGAATCTCGCGACTTTTGTAGAGATGTCGAAGATAGGCCCGGGTGAAGTTCTGGCAGGTATAACAGTCACAATTGGGATCCACGGGGCGCAGATCCTTTGCGAACGTAGCGTTTCGAATCTTTAGGACCCCCTCACTGGTAAAGCATTGTCCATTGCGGGCGTTTCGAGTGGGAAGGACACAATCGAACATATCGATCCCTCGGGCGATGCACTCCACCAGATCCTCGGGAGTCCCCACCCCCATCAGGTAGCGGGGTTTATCATCGGGCATCAGGGGCGCGGTGAATTCGACGGTGTCATACATCGCCTGAGACTCTTCTCCGACGCTGAGACCACCGATAGCAAAGCCGTCAAAGGGAAGGGGACAGAGAGCGTCGACATGCTCCCTGCGGAGATCCTCGCGGATGCCTCCCTGCAGAATTCCGAAGAGCGCGCAGTCCGGTCGGGTCCGGGCTTGAAGGCATCGTGTCTCCCAGCGGGTAGTTCGGGCCATGCTCTCGCGCATATACTCTTCGGAGACCCCCGACGGGGGACATTCGTCGAAGGCCATCATGATATCGCTTCCCAGGACCTCCTGGATCTCGATGACCTTCTCGGGAGTAAAGAAGTGGCGAGAGCCCGAGATATGATCTTGAAACTCGACGCCGTCTTCCCGAATCTTTCGCAGGTCTTTGAGGCTAAATACCTGATAGCCCCCGGAGTCTGTGAGAATGGGTCGGTCCCAGTTCATCATCTGGTGGAGACCTCCGTGGAGTTCGATGACCTCCAGGCCGGGGCGAAGATAGAGGTGGTAGGTATTTCCCAGTACGATCTGGGCCTGCACTTCTTCGACCAGTTGATCGGGACGCATTGCCTTTACGGTACCGAGAGTACCGACGGGCATAAAGATCGGGGTCTTGATCTCTCCGTGAGCGGTTTGAATCCGACCGGCTCGGGCGGCGCCGTCGGTGGCCTCTTCGGTAAAGGAGAATACATCGCATTCGACAAGTTCAGAGGTCTTCATGGGGCCCGCGTGTAAAAAAGAAACGGGAAAGTGGAGCAGAGTGAAAAGCGGTTCAGAGTTCAGCCCGGAAAGAGCAGGCTGGCGTCGCCGTAGCTATAAAAGCGGTAGTCTTCTTCGACGGCCGTCTCGTAGAGATGGCGCATGGCCGGATAGCCGACAAAGCCGGCGACCAACGCCAGGAGCGTGGAGCAGGGCAGATGAAAGTTGGTGATCAGTCCCTGACAGACCGAGAAAGTGCTTCCTGGCTTCAAAAAGATATCGGTGGAGCGCCAACCCGGCTCGAACGGGCTGGCCAGGAGGGCTTCGGCTTCCAGCGCTCTGGCGGAGGTCGTGCCCACGGCGATGACTCGACCGCCACGCTCCCGACAGGCTTCAATCGCTTCGGAAAACCCTTCCGGGATAAAATATTCTTCGCGATGCATGACGTGGTCGGAGAGGCGCTTTTCTCGGACCGGCTGAAAGGTTCCCGGCCCCACGGTCAACGTCAACTCCGTGCGGTAGACGCCCCGATTTTCGAGGTCCTGGAGGAGTTGCTCCGTAAAATGGAGTCCCGCCGTGGGCGCCGCGACGGCACCGGCGACGGTGGCAAATACCGTCTGATACCGGGAGTGATCCTCTTTGGTCAATGTGGGCTCCCCGGACAGTTTTCGCTGACGCATTATATAAGGTGGGAGGGGGATCTCACCGAAGGCCTCCAGAAACTCCAGAGGAGTGCCACGCCAGTCTATCTCCACCAACGCATCTCCCGATTCGGCGCTGGCGACCACGATCGGAGGAAGGTCTGGTCGCTTAGGATCGCCCAACTTCATGCCGTCGCGCACGGGCTTGGACGAACCCGTCATACAGCGAAGGCGAAGGGAGGAAAAAGCATTATTCCACGATGATTTCCCGTCGCCACCTTCTGGATGGAGCACAAAGAGCTCTACCTTGCCCCCGGTCTCTTTAAATACCTGCAGGCGGGCCGGCACGACACGGGTATTATTGAAGACCAGGAGATCACCCTTTGAGAGGTGGGTGAACAGGTTTTCGAACCGATCATGATGAAGGGTGAGATCTTCACCATCTAATACCAGCAGTCTCGATAGATCTCGTCGATCCTTGGGATCCGTCGCGATCTGGGCTTCCGGTAAGGCATATTCGTAGGCGTCGAGGTCATCGAGTTCGATCTCGCCGATGGCGGAAGCCCAGGTTTTTTTATTCTTTTGCATTTCGGACATCGTAAACCGCGTCTGTGATACTTGTTCCCTGAACCTTCCATGCTACACTGGTTCAGAATCCCGTCGGGGTCAAAACACAAATTCAGCGAAATTGAAAGTGGATTTTCATGCCGAAGGTTGACTCAAAAGAAGGGCGAGAGAACCGATTGGGTCGCATTCAGACGATCGTTCAGGAAGATTATGAGCGGATCCAGAGTGCCCCCGGTCCGTACGTGATTCTCAATCTGACTCCCGATGCCACGGCAGTGGAGGTCAGGGAGCGATACGAGCGATACGAACGGTTTTATCGAGCCGAGAATTTCCAGCGCCTCGGAGATATGGATTTGACGCGAAAGGCTCTCGACATTCGACGAGCTATCGGTGGAGCCATGGTCGAGATTCAAACCCGGGCCGAGGCCCGCGATATTGAAGCCGGGCTCCCCACTCCCAATGATCGACCGGCGTTGCCGGACGTCGACCCCGACGCTTCGGCGATGGGCGATATCTACTTTCGCGATGGCCTCAGCTATCTGCGACTGGGAGATTTCAACGCCGCCAGAGAACACCTGGAGAGGGCCTGTTCCTATGATCCTTCCCGGGGTATTATCCTGGCCAACCTCGCCTATACTCGATTCAAGCTCGATCCGACCAAAAAAGAGCACATCGAGGAGACCGGGCGAAACCTCTCGCAGGCTGCCAGCATGGAGCCTGACAACCCCGAGATCTTTACGCTGATGGCACGCTTCGGGATCAACACCAGCGATCAGCAGATGGCCCATCGGGCGATTGAGCGGCTGGAGTTATTAAAACCCGACCATCCCCGCCTGGAGCGCCTTAAAAAGCGGGCAAAGTATTAATGGATCCACTGAGCCCAACGGTCGCCGCCCAATCCCGTTGATGGGGTAGCGCGGCCATCCGGGCTGCCAGACCCCACCCCAGTTCCGGCCAGCGATATCCGATCCGAAAATCCCCGCCGATTTCGGAGGGGGTGAGAACGCCTCCGAATAACCCGAGCTCCCCGGACCACCGATGAACGCCGGTTCGAATTCGGGTGGCGTGAAGGGTCGATCGTTCTTCGTTGAATTGTCCCGCCTCCCTGAGGTGATGAGCGACTCCACCCCGAAAGCGGTGTTCGAAGTAGGGCACTCCCCGTAAATCGTTGAGCCCCCGGCCGATAAAGTGCAGCGACTCCAGCCAGTTGGTCCACCGGATTCGGATCCGAGTGGTCAGCCCCCAATCATCGCATAGTCCTCGGCAAACCGCGTCTACTCCAAGACTCATCGGTCGGCCTGCAGTGTGGGAGAGGCGCAGGGACGCAAAGGAAAACGAATCCCACTGGCGTCCGGCGCCGTCGTCCATGACGATCAAGCCCGCGGGGATCTCCAGAAGCCAGGATTCTCCTAAACTCAGTCGTTGATCCAGAAGGGTGCCGAGAAAATTTTGGGGCCCCCGTCGAAGGGTAGTGCTATCGATGAAGCTGCGGTCTATTCGGTCGGGAAGTTCGTCGGCAGCGACTACCCGGCGACCGAGAAATACCCGCGGCGATAGATAATGGGGTAGTGAGGCCGGGCTGCCGCGAAGGCCGATTCCAGCTTCCGTTGCGAGATCGAGATGCCCACTGCTTCCGGCTCGGGCCCCCAGCGGATCTTGGAGAACTCCCATCTCCAGGTCCCCTCGTATTGTGGGCCGCCAGAATATTCGCCCCGGAGAACCAAATAAGCGGTCGATTCCGATGTGGATGCCGCTGATACGCCCCTGAAAGGACTCCACCTGTGTCTCGTGATGCTGCAGTCGTATATCGGCGCGTGCTCCGGCCCCCAGATCCACTCGAGTGCCATAGTGGAGCCAGAAATCAGAGGCAGGAGGGGGACCAGGGGCGATGTCCAGACCCGCCGGGGAGTCGGAAAAGAAGTTGGCCCCCAGATAAAGATCGTAGTTTTTGCCCGAAGTGGTGAGGCCCGCTCGCTGGGCTCTCCAGGACTGAAAAAAAGCATCGCGCTCCAGTCTTGTCGCGCGTCCGGGGCGGTACTCAGAGAATGCCCAGCTGACACCGTCTGCCGATAGACTGGCGTGACGTCTGGGAGTGCCCAGAAAGGACTCCCCGATAAGCTCGACGGCTGCGGGGCCGTGGAGATCGGCAAAGAGGTTCAGCGCCAGGGCCTCGCCGTGGCAACGGTCCGAACTGCAGAGCGCGGTATCAGTCCAGTGGGCAACTCCCACCCCTCCCACGGCATCAGAATCGGCGAATGCTTGAATGCTCAGGGCGGGGGTTCCCAGAAAATAAGAGCCCTCGAGCTGCGCTCCGTCTTCGTGGACCCGAAGGGTTGGCGGTAAGAATCCCGAAGGCCGACGGTCCAGGGGATTAACCTGGAGGCCAGGTGAGCCCATCCCAGATACTCGAAAGTTTTCGACCGTCCATCTGGAGCCATCGAAACGAGCAGAAGCAGCCCGGGCTCTCTCCCTCGGTAACTCAGTATCGGCCTCAAAGAATTCAATTTCGCAGGGTTGCTCTGTATCGCCCTTCGGGACATCTCCATCCAACCAGGTGAGACCCTCAACGGTCACTTCCACCGCTCCAGATCGGTCCTTCTCGGTTCGGTTTTCTCCCATTGTCAGCGAAGTGTTTCGGGTGTCGAAGCTCGAGATGCCTTCTGAAAAGGTGAGGATTCGTCGGCCTTCTTCGAGGCGAAGTGCCAGGTCTTGCCCCTGGAGTTCATGGGAGTCCATCTGCAGCAAAAAGCGTCCAGCGCGCACCTCGTCCGGCCCGGTTTCGACGTCACCAAGGGTTACCTTTCCTCGTCGATCTCGGAGCTCTACACAGGGGCAGATATCCCCGTCGCGCGCTGAGCATTGCCAGCGGGGGTCAGCTGCGGGTCCCTCCAAAAGGTCAATGAGAAGCTCAAAAGATTGTCCGGCCGGAAGTTCCAACGGGGTGGATGCCCGGGCAGGTAGTGCTGCAAATATACAGGCCCCGAATGCGATCAGAGCTACGTCTCGCAATAAAGGCATCAGTACTCATCGCTCGTCGTCTTCGCGCTCTTGATGCGGGAAGTCCACGTAGAGGTATTGACCATCGGTGCTGACCGATGGGCGGACATCATCACGCATGGTGAGAGTTACCCGGACGTTTCCATCTCGGGTCTCGGCAGCCTCGATTCGTTGGATGGAACGATCGAAATAGCTGGTGTCGATGAAGCGGCTAAAATTTCTGGTAGAGATGCTGGCGTTGTCGAAGATGACGATCAGATTATCACCCTCTCGGGATTCCTGGAGGCGATATTGCATTGTGCGTGGAGATTGAAAAAAGATTCGTGTCCGAGTCTCTTCGGGCTGGAACCCAACCCAGGTCAGCGGGTTGGGGCGGTCGGTTCGTTCCCCGTCCTTTTTCGCGCGCTCTAAATGGGGGATATCGTCCCGCTTTCCAGGGATAATTCCACGATATAGCTCGGTATGATCTCGTGCAAGAACTTCTCGGGTTCGCTCCTGGCGAGCCTGAGCGCCGGCGGTGCCGTACATACGGATATTATAAGACCCCACCGGTCGATCATCGGAGCTCTCCCCGTCACCTTCTCGGGGGGCCGGGCTCTCCTGTGCCTGTTGCTGGGGCACGGGAGCACCGGGCACATGCACCTGGGCACCACTGGTAGTCCCGCCTCCATCATCGCCGTAGGTGCGAACCGTCTGTGCTTCCGAGGTGGCCGCGGCGAGGGTCATTGCCCCGGCTACGCCGATGGCCATCATCATCAAAGTACGGGACTTCATCACTACCTCGTCAGCTTATCTATCGTCATTGATTTGGGTGTTTGCACCAGGGAAGGGTATCATCGACATAGATTCTGAACAAGTTTTCCCACGGAAGCGGACATGGAGGCCACCCGAAGCACTCCGTCAATTTGACAATCGATACGCCCGATTGCTACCTTCCGGCGCAAATGGTTCCCACCTGCCGGTGAGCAGATGGGCCAACTACTATCCACCCACAGAACACTTGAGGTGCTTTATGTCCGATATCTCCGTTCGTCGTCCCCATGGCATGTCCGAAGAAGATGCCAAAGCAAAAGTAAAAGATGTCGTCACCGATATCGAAGATGAATTTCCCGCTCTGGTCAATGAGATCAAGTGGAACGGCGATAAGACCCAGGCCGATGTCAAAGGCAAAGGTTTCAACGGCAAATTTCAAATCACCTCTACCGATGTGATGATCGATATCGATCTGAGTCTCTTTGCCCGTCCTTTTAAGGGGAAGGTCGAGAGCCGAATCGTCGCCCGCATGGAAGAGTATTTCGGAAAGGCGTAAGCCGCTGATCCAGAACATCAAAAGTGAGCGCCTCCGTTTGGGAGGCGCTCCTTCACCGGCAGGTATTGTAAATGAAGAGCTCTCGTAAAATGGCCGCCGTTCTGGCATTTGTCCTGGTAAGCGTCAGCGCCACCGCGTTGGCCTCCGAGAAGTCCGAACAGGGACTCAACCTGGCCCAGGAGATGACGGAGAATGCGTCGCCGGCGGTTCGGGCTGCGGCGCTTGTAACTCTGGGACACGCCGGAAGCACCGCCGACCGCGCACTCCTCGATGAATTTAAGACCGCCGACGGTCCGGAAGAGCGAATCTCTGCCGGAGTCGGTCTGATCCTCGCGGGAAATCGGGAGGGGGTTTCCTTTACGGCGGAGCAGGTCCGAGAGGCACGGGGTACGTATGAGGTTCTTCGCGACATCTCTGCTATTTTGACCGAAGCACAGATGCGAACGCTGGTTCAGGCGGCCCTGGCCGATGCAACGGGAGAACAACGCCGTGATATTTTCCGTTTTCTCGGGGGGCGCTCCGGCGATCTCTACGGGATTCTCGCAGAGCAGATGGCCTCCAATGATGAAGAAGTTCGTACCGCCGCTCGTCAGGCACTTCTTCACAGTGCGCGAGGCGAATCGCTCTCCGTCGCCAATGCCCTGGCTTCCAATCGCGATGAAGAGATTCGAAAACAAGTGCTGGCCATCACGAATGCTCTCAAAGATCGTCGCGATATTCGCTCCGACATCATCGAAGTTCTGGAAGCCCGCCTTGGGGACTCCAGCGGAGAGATTCAGCAAGACGCGGCCCGGCAACTGGTAGCGCTCGGGGAAGAAGGTGGAGCTAACTTTCTGATTCAATCGCTCGCCGAAGCCGACGGGGCAAAGCGCATCTCCACGGGAGAATTTCTTCTGGGCCACGACATTCGGGCCGATCTCAGCTCCTTGCGTCCGCTGATCGATGACCTGGAAGCCGACCCTGAGGACACCGATCGACAGAAAGAAAGGGAGGTCCTCTACGAGTTGGCGGCCACAAGTCGCGATGGGGACTTCTTCGATGATCTGGTTCAGAAGTTCAACGGTGATATCGCTGAGGATCGCCTGGTGGCCGCGCGCTCATTGGGGCGCATGGGTAATGACGACGCTGTAGCCTTATTGCAGCGGGGCCTCTTTGAAGGGCAGAGCGTCGTACGACATCATTCGGCGCGGGGATTAGGGCATCTGGGCAACGCCGATGCTCTCGGGCAGTTGCGTCGCTCGGTTACCAATGAGCGCGACAAAGCTGTGCGGCTTGAATCCATCAAGGCCATCGGTGGGATTCGAGATGTGCGTTCGGTCCAGGTGCTTCGATTTTTGGTGACCGATAACGATTCGGAGATCAAATTAGCCGTTGTCGACGCGTTGAATGCAATCGGGCTTCCCGAGTCGGCACAGGGGTTGGAGATTCTTGTCCGGGATCGAGATCGCGAGGTGCAATGGCGAGCATTTCTGGCACTGCTACGGATTAAGCCAGAGACGGCCCAACGCCACCTGACAACCGTGCTGAGAAATCCGCCGGATAGTTTTGCGCGGGATCTAAATCCCTTCGAATTGACCTCCAGCGCCCGCACGGCAATTTATAAAAGTCTACTCACTCATTCGGGCAGTCGTGTTCGCACGGCGGCCGTCGAACATGTCAACGCACATCGGGAAGTGCTGCTCCCCGTAGCCCGAGAGATGGTCATCTCCAAAGAGATCAATGAGGAGACCCGTCGCGCCCTTGTGTTGGTGCTGGTATCTGAAGTCCAAAACGAAGATTTGGCGAGGCTCGACCGAGTGATGCGCGAATACGGCGAGGAGGCCAGCGGCCAGATCGCAGGGTGGACTCTCGCCCGCAACGCCAGCTCAAACTTTGAGGCCAGCTTTCGCGGATTTCTGTCCCGCGACGATTCGGTAATGAAGGCCATCTCGGCCTTCGCGCTGACCATGATGGATTGAGATCGAGTTATCGGGTCATATCGATGGATTCTCTACGCTGTCGATATGGCCCAGCTTTTTCCGCTGGTCACCTAAGACCAGAACCACCTCTCCGCTCTCCTCTTCCAGAAAGTCCATGATCGAGTGGTAGCTCTTGCGGTCGAAGCGCGCCCGATAGAGGCCGTCTTTGATCGAGCAGTAGAGCCGTCCCCCGGCCCGGTACTCCAAAGAGTCGATGTCCAGCACCTCTTTGGTCTGGTCGCTCAATTCCAGAGGGGGAGGGCGCTCAGACCAGTGCACCCGGGTTACAAAAAATCCGGTATCTTCCACGACGATAGGGTAGGTAAAGCGGCCGATTTCGAGCACCCAGGTTCCTCCGTCGGTCCGGGTGACGCTGCGAGAGAAGAGACTCACCACCCGCTGATTTTCGAAATCCAGGCCCTCATGGGTCCAGCGACCGGTCTCGTCGAGGCGAATCTCCTGTAGTTTTGCACCACTTCTAAGAAAGTCTTGAACAACCTGCGGTAGAGTGGGGTCGATTTCTTCGGTCATAGCTCAGTCCTCTGCGATAACGGGTTTTCCCGTTTCAAAGCGAAAGATGTCACCAGAGAGAGGAGAGCCCGTCTCAGAGAGGATCTCATCGGTGACTGCGCGCAACTCCTGGAGGGATTCTTCGTCGGCGTTGCGAACGAAGATGAAATGATCAGGGGAGGGAAGGGCGAAGCGAAATCCGGAGTCGATATCGGTATAATATGCGTCGGCGACCACCAGCGCCCGAGCCGCATCGTGGCCGTCGCCCCCGTGAAGGCGGTGCACATATTCTCGGTTCTCTATCTTTCGGGGGGTGATGTTTCGAGTTTTGTGAAAGAGCAGGCTTCGGGCGCCGGCTGTGATTCGATCTTCGGTGACCCCCCATCTCTCCACCTGAGGGGCGGTGAGCACGCGGATACCCCGGTCCAGGTGGATCAGGTACACCCATCGAAGATCACCACAGAAGTCGAGCGTCCAGGCTGGCTCCTCGGATACGGCGTCCACACCGTCGGCAAACGTGGAGACTTCCAGCGCGGGCATCAACCGGCCCACGGTTCCCACAAAATTCCATTCTCCGGCCTTGGAGTGACGAGGTTCGAGTAATACGTGTTTGACTCCGCGGACATATCCGGCGATTTCTCGGCGGCGAGTTCCATCGTTCTCGGAGAGCTGGGCCATGAAGGGTTTTGGATCGAGGTGGGCCTTCTGAGCCATGATCCCTTCTCCCTGACTGACGTTGAAGGTGTCTTCTACTCGCACTACCGAAAGGTTTCGCTCGCGGAGGGCCTCGTCGATTTGATTGAGAGTTGCTTCGTCCATCATATAAAGATCCTGACGTCTCGTTTAAAAAGGTGGTATCCGAAAAAGGGAAAAGCATGGAGCCGGACTGGCGAAATTAACCACCACTTCAAGTCTGCAAAACGGGTTCCACCGTGCCGATTCGCTCGTGGATCGTTGCCGCCAGCTCCCCGCAGACAAAGGTTGGCTGCTCCAGGAGTTGAATGTCATCTGAGGATAACCGGAAGATCCCGTCGGTGAACGAAAATAGGTTGTCCTCCTGGAGATCATGAATCTTGTCGCGCAAGGAGGGAAGCATGGCGTTGACCTCTTGGGGATTTTCAGGTCGAGCGATGATCAGACAATCTCGGGTGGGGATTGCGGCCAACCCGCCGTCTTGAGATGCATCGTAGTCGAACTCCGGCAATAAGAGCGCCCTCGATGAGGTGAGTCCTTCGGTGGATGTAAAGATTCGCAGTCGGCCTCCATCCACGGCGATCTCCTCTCGGGGTCGGACTTTATAGGATTCATAAAAGAGCGCTGCTCGAACTCTCTCCCAACGTCGACTCTCGGAATCCTCTGACTCACGAGCTTCTTCGACGGTGAGAATATCGAGGCGTTTACCGGTCTGGTGCAGGATCAACAGATCGGACTGCGACAAAATCCAGGGGCGA
>SKNI01000649.1 GCA_007120615.1 Myxococcales bacterium
AAGGAGGCCACTGCCGTCCCCGAACCGATAAAGCCCCACTTAAACATATCTTTTGTGCGGTCCTGGGAGATAAAGAGCCACCCCGTCGTATTTCCGATGGCCTGGGCGAAAATCGAGATTCCCAAAAAGGCAAAAATCACGGCGGCATCGAGCCACTGATCGCCGAGGACCACCAGGATAATCCAGTCGGCGGCGACGATTAGCACCGCCCCCAGGGGCATGGTGACGAGCAATAATTTTTCCAATATCCGCAGATAGGCCCGGCGATAGCGTTGTGGCTGGTCGGCCAACCGCGACAGGGCCGGGATGGCTACTCGGCTGGCAGGAGCGTTGATCTGGCGAATGGGGACCATCAAAATTTCATAGGCCTTCTGATAGAGCCCCAAGTCGTTGGCGCCGTGGAAGCGACCGATGAGCACATCATCGAGGTTTCGGGCAAAATAATTTACGAAGCTAAACCCCGTGAGATTCAACCCGAATTTGATCATCTCATCGAGGCCTTTCGCCCAGGCCGGCCGAGACGGACGCCACCCGCAGGCGATCCAGACGCCCACACAATTGGCCACCGCAAAGACCACGCTCTGAGCTACCAGCGCCCAATAGGCCCATCCATTCCAGGCCAGGACCACGGCCACCACCAGGCTGATAAAAAGCGCGATGACCTGCAGCATCGCCAGCTGACCAAACTTCATCTGGCGGCGCATCAACGCCTCGTGCTGCACGGTCAACCCGCTGAAGGCAAAGGCGATGCTCAGCCCCAGGGTAATCCCCACCAGAAGTGGCTCTGCGTAAATCCAGGCCAGGATCCAGGCGCTGGCGGCGGCCACCACGGTTACTGCAAAGCCGAGCGCCACGTTGATCCAGAAGAGTGAGCTTACCTGTTCGTGAGTGATGTCTTCGCGCTGCACCGTGGCCATGGCCAGGCCCATATCCTTGAACATCGCCAGAAGCCCGGTCACCGCCACGACCATGCCCACCAGTCCGTAGTCGGTCGGCGTCAAAAGCCTGGCCAGAGCAAGGGTGGACAAGATCTGAAGAAGACTCTTGCCGAATTGCCCGATCGACGCCCAGGCCCCGCCGCGCACGGACCGACCGCTGAGATCGCTCTCCAGCTTTGCAGTGTCGATATATTGTTGGGGATTCTTTGCTGCCATCAAATGACCACTATCGGCGTGGAGAGTGCAAATCTTTTACTCCGCATGCATAACGCAAATGGCACATCAGAGACAGTAAAGATGGGGTCCTGGGAGCGCGGACGTCCCCGTCTGCATAAACACAAAAGCGCTTTTTGTTCCATGCCGGCGGGAACGTCCGCGCTCCGATCACGAAAAAACGCTTTACATTGCAGATTCGGTGTTCAGACTTTGTCGCCTGCACCATCCCGAAAACGATGTCCGGGAAATCCAACGACCGAAGTACTGAAGTGGTCCTCACTTTGCTGATCTTCGATCGGGAGTTCCCCAATGCAGGCATTCGCTCCGAAAAATATCGCCGACCCCTCTTATCTGCTCCGACGAGATGTCCAGACCGAACCTCCAGAACCATCGGTCCAGCTTCGCGATCTCCATCGATTCTGGGACGAGGCTCCCCGGTGGCGGACAACTTCGGGCGTCTCTATTCGCCGGTGGCTTGGAGATCCGGTAGCCACGGCGACGATCTCCGTGGTCGTTGTCACCTGGCAAAACGGGCCCTGCCCCCGGCGCTGCCTCCAGTCCCTTCATGAGGCTAGTTCCCGGGTCGACGCAGACGTGGAGATCATCGTGGTAGCCAACGCCGGAGATACCAACCCCGAAGACTATCAGGGATTGTGGGATCGCTGGATCGGGCTATCCGCAAATCTCGGCCCCGGACCGGCCCGAAATCTTGGCGCTGAGATCGCTTCCGGCGAAATTATCGCCTTTGTCGACGATGACGGTGTCGTGGACGATGATTATTTTAAAAACGCTCTCCCCTATTTCTCAGATCCTCATATCGTGGGAATTCGCGGGCGGGTTGCCCCGGTCCACCACCATTATTTCTCGTCGCTGGCCAGCCACTATGACCGGGGACCGGACCCGCTGGAAGACGCCCTCATCACCGAAGGGGCTTGCTTCGTACGCCAGGGCAGCTTCCTGTCCGTCGAGGGTTTTCCTCTTGGCGTATTCGGCCATGAAGGACTCGAGTTGACCTACCGCCTCACCAGCCTTCATCCGCAGGTCACCACGGTCTACTGCCCCGATGTGGTCCTCCATCACGATTATCTCACTGGCTGGGGTGAGTTTTTCAGAAAAGCCCGGCGCAACGCTCGAAACGAAGAGAGTTTGAAACGCCTTGACCCCGGCACGGCCGATTATCTGGACCAATATTTTCGGCGAACCTTTCCGCGCCGACGTCTCCCTCCATCTCAGGAAATCACCCGTCAGGTCTTGCGGCTTCTGCGAGCTACCCTCGCAACAATCGGAACTCCAAGATGAAACGCTCCCCCCTGATATCCGTTGTAATTCCGGCCTTTAACCAGGCCCAATTCATCGACGCCTGCCTGGACTCGGTGGCGGCTCAGACCATCTCACAATCCCTTGAGATCATCGTCGTCGATGACGGCTCTCTCGACGATATAAGTCGGCGGGCCCGACAGCATGCTGTGAGCCCGACGGTCATTCGACAACAAAATACGGGAGTCGCCGGGGCCCGAAATCGGGGCATCGCCGAATCCAGCGCCCCCTGGATAGCCTTTCTCGACGCCGACGACCGGTGGACTCCCACAAAATTACAAGATCAACTCCACGCCCTGGCCCCCCTGAATCGACCGGCCCTGGCCTTCTCCCGCTATCGACGAACAGGCCCCGACGGACCCGTCCCTCGACAACCCGATCATCCCTCGCCAATTCTCAGGCCCAGAGCCCGAAAATTACTGCTTCAGAACTTCATCGGCACCTCTACGGTCCTGGTTCATCGACGATGTCTCGAGCGCTGTGGCGGGTTTCCCGAAACAAAAGCCCTCAACACCGGGGGCCAGGATTACGCCCTCTGGCTTCGAATCGCCGCTTATTTTCCCCTGGTCTATATTCCGAAGATCGCGATGCATTATCGAGTCCATCCCAATAACCGGGTCGGCGTCGACAGCCGCCGCCATCACCAGGCCGGCTTGCAGGCCCTTAGAGACTTCCACGACTGGGACCCGCATCGATTCCGAGGGATCTGTCCCCTTCCCCTGGCTTTGCTCTCATCTCTTCGAAGCACCGGCTTTTTGAGCCGGTCCCTCACAGCCTATCGGTGACCCGCTCCATGAGCTTTCGCACCCGCTCGGGCCAGGAGTGCTCCTCGGCCAGCGCGACTCGATGAGTCCGGGCTCCATCATCATCGTCGTCCAGCATCGCCTCACACCATTCCACGAATTCCCCGGCGTCACCGGCGACACCTACGGCACCATAAAACTCCGCCAGCGCCGGCAATTTAGAGATCACCACCGGCTTTCCGGTTGCCAGAAACTCGAAGAATTTAATCGGAAATACCGACTCCGTATAATCGTTGATCCGGTAGGGGATCACCGCTACATCCACTCCCTTAAGATAACGGGGAAGCTCCTCATAGGGCCGGTGCCCCAGAAGATGGACATTGGGCAGCGCCTGCAACGCTCCCACCTCGGTGTCGGGGTCGGCCATGCCCACCGGCCCGATGAGCGCGAAATTCCAGTCCGGTCGCTCCACCGCGGCGTGATGAATCCAGTCTGTATTGAGCTTATAATCACTTATCGCGCCCACAAATCCGATCACCGGACCATCAAGAGCAGCGATCTCCTCAGCGACCTCCAGATCGAGATCCATGGCTGTCTTAAAATGCTCGGCGTCGCCCACATTATGAACCAGATAGGTATTTTCGGGGTTGAAATCCTTTCGCTTCTCGTAGAGCGCCGGGCTTGTGCAAAAAACGACATCCGCCGTCCGACATAGCCGTTCTTCGCGAGCCATCAACCACTCCGGGTCGTCTCGATAGGTCGGAAATGCCTCGTAATTATCGACGCAATCATAGACCAATAATTTTCGATCCATCCCCTCCACGGCGTCGGCAAACCCGGGATGATAAACCCAGACGATGGGTTTGATCTTCTCCCGTTTTAAGTATCGCTTTACCATCCACACCTTGGCGTCGAAGGTAAAGAAATCGCGAATCGGATTTCCATGGGCAAAAATCCCGGCCCACAACGGTGAATAAGAATCGCCAATATGG
>SKNI01000199.1 GCA_007120615.1 Myxococcales bacterium
ACTTCCTCGCCGAGAAGGTCACCGTCGTCGACGGCGATATCTGTAAGCCCCATCTTGGTCTGTCCTAGGCCCAGGCCCGTGAGATCGCCACCGATCTCGATCTCTTTATCAACTCTGCGGGCCTGACCAACTTCAATCCCAACCTTCGAAACGCTCTGGAGATCAATACTCTCTCCAATCTCAACACTCTGGACTTTATCCGACTGGGCGGCTGCAACGCCAAACTTCTGCACGTCTCAACCTGTTTTGTCTGCGGAAATCAATCCGACAAAATCGCCGAAGTTTTCCCGGGCCCCGATATCTACCCCAGAGTCGACGAGATCGAAGTCCCCTACGACCATCGTCGAGAGATCGACGATTGCTTAAAGCTGATCGAGCATTTCGAGGAGATTTCATCCGATCAGGAACACCGGGTTCGCTTCGTTCAGGAAGCTCGCGAGTTCATGCGCAAAAACAACCTCAACCCCGACGATGAAAAGAGCTTTGAGAAGGCCTGCGAGAAAGCGCGGCTTAACTGGGTCAAGAAGAAGCTCTCCAGCGAAGGCCAGGAGCGGGCCGCGTTCTGGGGCTGGCCCAATATCTACACCTATACGAAATCCCTCGGGGAGCGGCTGCTGGCGGAAGCGGCAGACGAGATCGACCTGACCATCGTACGTCCCTCGGTTATCGAATCGGCCGAGGCCTATCCGGCAAAGAGTTGGAATGAGGGCGTCAACACGACCGCTCCCATCTGCTATATGATTTATAAGGGGCACCGGTTCATCCCCACTCGCGAAGGGGTAAACCTGGACATCATCCCCGTCGATCACGTCGCCGGCGCCATGCTCGGTATCTCCGCAGCGCTTCTGGCCGGCGAGCAACACGATGTCTATCACCTGGGCTCCTCCGATCTAAACCCCATCTCCGTGGCCCGTCTGGTGGAGCTCAGCACTCTGGCCTCCCGGCGACTCATCGATCGAGAGGTCAAGACTCCGGCCTGGCAGAAGCTGATCTTGAAATCCATGGACTCCGTTCCAGTGAGCCACAAGGAATTCGAACAGCGTTCGGCTCCCGGCATCAATCGGGCGGTCAGCGGCTTTAATAAGCTCCTGGGACGGCTCCCCACAAAATCAATGGGCGGAGTGGGACAGGCCATCAACGGGGTTCGAAAAAACCTCCGCGGTCTCGAGAAAATCACTCACGCCACCGAGAAGATCTTCGACCTCTTCTTGCCCTTTATTCACCACAACAACCCTGTTTTTGTGACCCGGAATATCAAGAAAGTCGCCGCCCGCCTCCATCCCGGTGAGCGCGATCTCTACGGCTGCCCCATCGAAAAAGTGGACTGGCGAGAGTATTGGATCGACGTCCATCTCCCGGGACTGGCAAAATATGCCTTCCCCACTCTGGAGGACAAACTCAACGCCAGCACTCGCGAGAGCTATACCTACGAAGATCTGGTGGAGCTCTTCGACGCCACGACCCACAATTATGCCCGCCGCGTCGCCATGCAGCACCACAACCATGGCATCGTCGAGCGCTATACCTACGCCGAGATTCGCCAGCACGCAGAGCGAGCTGCCGACACCTTGAGCGGCCTGGGAATGGGCCGAGGCAGAACGGCGCTCATCGTCTCCGAGAACCGTCCCCAGTGGGGCATGACCTATTTCGGGATCCTGAAAACCGGCGGCATTGCAGTGCCCGTGGACTCCGAGAGCACAGCCGACCAATTGCTCAACGTAGCTCGAAGCGCTCACGCCCGTCTGATTATCGTCAGCGAGAAGGTCCACGAGCGTCTTGGCGAAGCTCTGGCCGAAGGACTTCGCGAGCAGGGACTCCCCGCTCAGGTTCTGATTCTGAACCAACTCTTCACCCTGGCCCTTCCCGACGAGACCGCCATTGAGGTCTCCGTCGAACCGGACGCCAATAAAGAGTCTGAAGAGAGTCCTACGACCTCCCAGGACATTGTCACCGAGCTTATCCAGGCCGATGACGAAGGTGAGCCGCTGGCCAGTCTTATCTTCACCTCCGGAACCACCGGCGAGCCCAAAGGGGTAATGCTGAGCCACCAGAACTTCACTCATCTTCTGGGAAGTCTGCAGCAGACCTTTCATATCAACGAGCGCGATGGATTTTTGAGCGTTCTTCCTCTTCACCACACCTTTGAATTCGCCTGCGGACTCCTGATGCCTTTGTCTCGGGGATCGTCGATCACCTATATGGAAGAGCTCTCCGGAGAGGAACTGACGCACGCGCTTAACACCACCCGGATTACGGCGCTCATCGGTGTTCCGGCGTTATGGCAGCTCCTTCATCGTCGAATCGAGCAACAACTCGACGATGCACCGCCGTCGACGCGAGCCATCTTCAATGCGCTCACTGGCCTCAACACCACGATTCGCGACTCCACGGGCATCAACCTCGGTCGCACCCTCTTTGGGGCCGTGCACTCGGCCTTCGGCGGACGCTTAAAGTTTATGATCAGCGGCGGCGCAGCTCTTCCCGAGAAGACCCTGGAAGCATTCCACGGGATGGGCTTCGACCTCTATGAGGGATACGGACTCACCGAGGCAGCCCCGGTTCTGACGGTCAACTCTCCGGACACCGGCCTGACTCCGGGCACCGTGGGACGCGCCCTGCCGGGCATTGAAATCGACATCAAAGACCCCGACGACCGGGGAGTTGGCGAGGTCATCGCCCGTGGGCCGAACGTAATGCGTGGGTATCTGGGACGCGAAGAAGAGACCGAGAAAGCATTGCAAGACCAGTGGCTCCACACAGGCGATCTTGGTACCATCGACGGCAAAGGAAATCTGACCATCGTCGGCCGGGAAAAAGAAGTCATCGTCACCGCCAGCGGGAAGAATTGCTACCCCGACGAGCTCGAAGATATCTACGGAAAGGCCCCCGACGTCGCCGAAATCTCTATCGTGGGACTCCCCGACGGAAACGGCTCCGAGCGCGTGGCCTGCCTGATTCGTCCCGATTTCGACGACGAAGGATCCACCAAGGACGTCGCCGAGACCCGCTCCGCCATCCGCGAATGGGTTCGAGTTCAGGGCTCCCGCGTGGCTTCCCACCACCGCATTCAGGTGCTTCGATTCTGGGACCAGGAATTTCCCCGAACCGCCACCCGCAAAATCAAACGCCGAGAGGTCGTCAAAATCCTCCAGCGGCTTATGGACGCCGAGATGGAGGCCGTCGACCGCGGCGAAGTAGAAGACACCACCTGGGCCTGGATCGACAGCGCCCTGGGAACCCTGGCCGACTACGACCCGGCGCGTATCCATAATAATACCCACCTCCTCGACGACCTGGCCTTCGACAGCCTGATGTTCATGGAGTTGGCCAGCATTCTGGAAGCTCGAAACTACCATATCACCCCCGAGATTCTCGCTCAGGTACCGACGGTGGGCGACCTCCAGGACCTTCTGGACAGCGACAAGGATGCTTCCACCGCCCTCATCAAGGCGCCGCCCTCAACGATCCAGCGGGTGGAATCCTACGATATCCCAAAACCCGTAGCCTCGGCGGTAAAGAACCTTCTCTACTCCGGCCAGATGAGCGCCTACGACAGCCTCTTTGACGTCGACGTCTTTGGCCGAGCGAATATCCCTCACCACAATCCCAATATCATCGTCGTGGCCAACCACAGCAGTCACCTCGATATGGGACTCGTAAAATACGCCCTCGGCGACTACGGGACTCAGATCCGGGCCCTGGCTGCTGCCGATTATTTCTTCAAAAACAAAGCTCGAAAGACCTACTTCGGTAATTTCACCAACCTCATTCCCGTGGAGCGATCGGGCACCTTAAAAGCCTCCCTGGGGCACGCCTCCGAAGCTCTTCGTCGCGGCGAGATGTTGTTGGTATTCCCGGAGGGAACGCGGTCGAAGACCGGGAAAATTCAGGACTTCCGACGGGGTCTCGGTTATCTCGTAGACACTCATAACGTCGACGTTCTACCCCTCTGGATTGACGGCACCTATCGTGCCCTGCCCAAAGGCCAGCCCCTTCCCTCGCCGACCTCTCGTAAGCTCAAAGTTCACATCGGGCAGATCCTGAGAGCCAGCGACCTCAAAAAAGAAGCGGCCGACCTAAGCCCCACGGAGCGCTATAAAGCGATCAGCGCCAGCGCCCACGGTGCGGTCACCGGACTTCGCGATGCCGTCCTGGGCGGTGGAAAAGCTCCGCAGCAAGACACCCTGACGCCAATCTTCGAC
>SKNI01000369.1 GCA_007120615.1 Myxococcales bacterium
AAAAATTAGTCGAGAGACGAAAGAGACGAGCATTGAATTGACCCTGAATCTCGACGGGACCGGTCAGGTCGAAGTGGCTACAGGCCTGGGATTCCTCGATCATATGTTCACCGCCCTCGCTCGCCATTCTCGCTTCGATCTAAGTCTGAAATGCAACGGCGATCTGGAGGTCGACGACCACCACACCGTGGAAGACTGCGCCATCGCTTTTGGCGAAGCCCTCGACGAAGCCCTCGGTGAGCGTCGGGGAATCACCCGCTTTGGCTACGCTTATGCGCCGCTCGACGAAGCGCTGGCCCGGGCCGTCGTGGACTTAAGCGGTCGGCCCGCGCCGGTCGTGAATCTGGGGCTTACCCGAGAGATGTTGGGCGAGGTGGCCTGCGAGAATCTCCGCCACGTTTTTATCAGTCTGGCCAACCGAAGCCGGGCCTCCATCCACGTCGACGTGTTGCGCGGCGACAACGATCATCACCGCGTAGAAGCGGCGTTTAAGGCGTTGGCGCTGGCGCTAAAGCAGGCCGTTCGTCTCGATGGCACCGAAGAGATCCCGAGCACCAAGGGCGTATTATGAGCAGGAAGCAAAACGTATCGATCCTCAACACGGGCGTGGCCAATATCGCCTCGGTTTATGCCGCCGTGGAGCGAGCCGGTGGCGCTCCTCAATTTATCGACTCCGCCGAAGAGGTAGAGGCCGCCGAGTATTTGATCTTTCCCGGCGTCGGCTCGTTTGAGGCGGGAATGAAATGGCTTCGGGATAACCAGATCGTCGAACCCCTCCGAGCGCGCTTTGAGGCCGACCGGCCGACCCTTGCGATTTGTCTCGGCTTGCAGCTTCTCTTTGATTCCAGCCAGGAGAGCCCCGGCGTCGAAGGGCTGGGTATTGTCACAGGAGAGATCCGGCGGTTTCCCGACACCGTGCGAGCCCCCCAATTCGGGTGGAATTTTGTGGAGGCCAGCTCGGCCAGTCGATTTTTGACCTCGGGCCACGCCTATTTTGCCAACTCCTACGCCGCCATGGACATCCCCGATGGGTGGTCGGCGGCGACGGCGGTCCACGGCGTTGAATTTGTAGCCGCCATGGAGCGCGGACAATGGCTGGCCTGCCAATTTCACCCCGAGATCTCCGGTCCCTGGGGTGCGGTGATCTTCGAGCGCTGGCTCCACGGTCCCAAAAATGCCGAGAAGGGCGTATTAACCCGGCGGATCATCCCCTGCCTCGACGTTCGAGACGGCCGGGTCGTAAAGGGCGTTAAATTCCAGGGATTGCGCGACGCCGGAAGCCCCGTAGAGTTGGCCGACGCCTACCAGGCTCAGGGCGCCGACGAGTTGGTGATCCTCGACGTGTCGGCCACGCCCGAAGGCCGCGGACATCAGGTCGAAACGGTGGAGGCCGTTCGCGCCGTTCTCTCCATTCCGCTCACCGTCGGCGGCGGTGTGCGACGCGTAGAAGACGCCGGAAGACTCCTCGACGCCGGCGCCGACAAGGTGGGCGTAAATACGGCGGCCGTGGAGCGACCGGAGATCCTCACCGAGATATCGAAGCGCTTCGGAAGTCAGTGCACCGTGGTCGCCATCGACGCCCGGGGCCGCGGCGACGGCACCTGGGAGGTCGTGATTCGCTCGGGCAAAGAGAATACGGGCCTCGACGCCGTGGAGTGGGCCGTGGAGGCCGAAAAGCTGGGAGCCGGAGAGATCTTGCTCACCAGCTGGGATCGCGACGGTACTCGATCCGGCTACGATCTTGCGCTTCTGGAGGCCATCTCCGGGGCGGTGGACATCCCCGTCATCGCCTCCGGCGGAGCGGCTCATGTGGAGCATCTGGTGGAAGCCTTCGGGGCTGGCGCCGACGCCGTGCTGGCAGCGTCGATCTTTCACGACGGAGAATACGAGGTTAACGAACTCAAAGAAGATCTGGCAGTGGCCGGCGTGGAGGTGCGACGATGATCGTACCCTCCATTGATTTGATGTCCGGAAATGCGGTGCAGCTCGTCGGCGGAAAAGAGCGCGAACTCGACGCCGGCGACCCAAGACCGCTGGCCGAGAAGTTTCGGCTGGCCGGCGAAATTGCCGTCATCGACCTCGATGCAGCCCTGAGCCAGGGCTCCAATAAAGAAGTGATCACAGAGCTTTGCCAGATGGCGGCCTGTCGCGTGGGCGGCGGAATCCGCGACGTGGAGACCGCTCTCGACTGGCTCGATCGAGGGGCCGAGAAGATCATTTTGGGCACCGCCGCCCGGCCCGACGTCCTTCGCCATCTGCCACGGGAGCGGGTCATAGCCGCTCTCGACGCCGTCGACGGTGAGGTCGTCGTCGAGGGTTGGACCACCGCCACCGGGCGCCATATCCTGGAGCGTATCGAGGAGCTAAAGCCCTACGTTGGCGGGTTTCTGGTCACCTTCGTGGAACGCGAGGGACGCCTCGGCGGCACCGACGAGGAGCTCGCCAGAAAAGTCGTCGAAGCCGCCGGCGACGCCCGGGTGACCATCGCCGGTGGTGTCACCACCGCCGAAGAAGTGGGCATGCTCGACGGCCTCGGCGCCGACGCCCAGGTGGGCATGGCCCTCTATAAAGGGCTGATGGATCTGGGCGACGCCGTCGCTGCTCCTCTCCGAAGTGACCGCCCCGACGGCTTGTGGCCCACGGTCATCTGCGACGAGCGCGGCGTCGCCCTGGGCCTTGCTTATTCCGACGCCGAGAGTCTGCGACACGCCGTAGAGACCCGCACAGGGACGTACCATTCGCGGCGTCGCGGGCTGTGGCAAAAAGGGGCCACTTCCGGGGCTACCCAGGAATTGTTGAAGGTCGATCTGGACTGCGACCGCGACGCCCTTCGTTTTATCGTCCGCCAGGCCGGCGACGGCTTTTGCCATGAGTCGACCTGGACCTGCTGGGGCGAAGACAAAGGCCTGGGTCGATTGGAGCGAGAGCTGCGAGGTCGACTCGATGACGCGCCGGAAGGCTCCTATACCCGACGACTTCTGGAGGCCCCGGAGCTTCTGGCCGCCAAATTGCGAGAAGAAGCCCGGGAGTTGGCCGACGCCGAGAGCCTCGATGAGGTGATATGGGAGACGGCGGATGTCTTGTATTTTGCACTCGTTGCGATGGTCCGAGGCGGAGCAACGCTGGCCGATGTGGAGCGGGAATTACACCGTCGCTCGCTCAAAGTCTCGCGACGCGCTGGTGACGCAAAGCCGGACGCAAAGTCTGATGCAAGACCTGACGAAAAGGACGAGAGATGACCTATCTGAACGTGATCCAGGCTCGAGAGATCCCGTCGATCCGACGGGCTCCCGTCGACGAAGAAACGCTCCAGGAAGCCGGAGCAATCGTCGATGATGTGCGCCTTCGCGGCGCCGAAGCCGTTCGCCAGCACGGCGTGCGTCTTGGCGATATCTCGCACGATGCGCCCCTGGTCATCGGTCCCAAAGAGTTGGAGGCCGCCCTGGAGGCCCTGGACCCGGAAAAACGGGAGGTATTGGAGCGAACGGCGGAGAGAATCTTTCAATTCGCCGTCTGCCAGCGAGAGAGCCTTGCGGATATGGAGATCGATATCCCCGGAGGCGTCGCCGGACATCGAGTCATCCCGGTGGAGCGCGCCGGTTGTTATGCCCCGGGAGGCCGGTTCCCGCTGCCGTCGTCAGTGCTGATGACTGCGGTCACCGCCCGGGCAGCGGGAGTCGGAGAGGTCGTCGTGGCGTCTCCCAAACCCACGGTGGAGACCCTGGCGGCGGCGGCCATCGCCGGGGTCGATCAATTCTTATGCGTCGGCGGAGCCCAGGCCATCGCCGCCTTTGCCTACGGATTCGACGACTTTTCGCCCACCGACGCGGTCGTGGGACCGGGAAATCGCTGGGTCACAGCCGCCAAACAACTCGTCAGCGGAACCGTCCGCATCGACATGCTCGCCGGCCCCTCAGAGCTCGTCATTCTGGCCGACGCCAGCGCCGATGCCGACACCGTAGCCGCTGATTTGTTGGCCCAGGCCGAACACGACGTCGACGCCCTGCCCATCCTGGTGACCACCTCCGACGAGCTAATCACCAATGTTGAAAGCGCCCTTGGCGAGCAACTCGAAACTCTCAGCACCGCCGAAACCGCAACCGCAGCGCTCACCAACGGTTTTGTCGTCCTCGTTGCAGACCTCCACGAAGGCATCGAAATCTGCAATCAACTCGCTCCGGAACACCTGGAAGTGCT
>SKNI01000505.1 GCA_007120615.1 Myxococcales bacterium
TCACCGTGAACCACGGCGATCCTGTTCTGGTCGAAGTGGATCTGGAGAACCTCGGGGACCTCACCGGCACCCAGACCATCACCCTCGAGATCGACGGCGTCGTCGAAGATGAACTCGAATTGGAGTTGGAGTCTCTCGAAACCACAACCATCACTCTGGAATGGCAGACCGAAGAAGGTGACAGCAATATCTACGAAGCCGTTGTCTCTAGCAATGACTATACCGACTCCACCTCCGTGCTGGTCATTGATCCAGACGCTCTCATCGTGATCAGCGGCGCGGTCACCGATATGGTTACCGAAGAGGATCTAGAAGGGGTGGAAGTAGTCCTCTACGAAGCGGGCACCGATACGGTCGCCGCCAGCGCCTTCGCCGAAGAAGACGGCCTCTTTGAACTACCCGAAGTGGGTCAGGCCAACTATGAGCTTGGCCTTCGCGGCCCTGGCCTCGCCCCCGGCTACTCCATCGAAGAGGGCGGCGGCGCAGAGCGCGTCCCCGTTAGCCTCTTCGGCGTCCTCGACCCCGTGGACCAGGATCTGACGGTCGACTGGAAACGAGAGACCGACGTCTATATCAACGGCGGTGTCTTCGACCTCCAATATGGCCAGAGCGACGCGATGTTCGTCATCACCCTTCCCGGCTGCGTGGAGCAAGACGGCTCCTGGCAAACCACCGCACCCGACTCCGGAGATGTCGACCTGAGCTTCTCTTCCGATGAGTGCTTCCAGATCAATAATATCTCCATCGATATCGGCACCGGTGAACTCTCACTGGACACCGCCGACATCAACTTCCCCACGGCTACCATCACCATCGACGACTCCGGCAATGAAATCGCCGAGGACATCGACTCCATCGAGGTCGACTTCACCTGGCACTTCGACGCTGTCACCGGCACCGTCGACTACTCCGATGGCTCTCTGGACTTCGACATCGACTTTCGCATTCTTTTGGGCGGGGTCGTCGAAGGGGAGTCGGACCTGGGAATTGGATTTGGATTTCCCTTCAGCGAGAATTTCGGAACTCGCTCTAATGACAATGACTGTCAACTCACCGGTGCCTGGGGCGGAGATGTCACAAGCCCCAATCAGGAGGCCGGAAACTACGTTCACGACCCGATTCAGATGCACCTGACCACCGGAGCCAGCGGTGGCGCTCATGGCACCTCTTTCGCCTCCCCTGGCAGCTGGGGAACCGTGGACAATGAGATGGAAATTGGTCGTCTCTCCGAGAGCGACGATCCCGGTGGAGCATCCTGCGGCACAATTGAGGACCTCCTTGGGGGCTTTCTGGGCGGTGGCGATGACGACTTTGATATTGCTCATGCTATCAATGAGCTCATCAACCTCCCCTCGGACGCCGGTGCTGTACTGGCAGACTTCGAATTCGTGCTTCCCTGAGCGAGAGTCTTGATTCGTGAAAACATTGGCCGAAGAACTCCAGACAAAACCATTCACCCTGGCGATGTCGTCGGGGTTCTTCGGCTTTTTTGCGCACGCCGGGATGTTGAGCGCCCTGGTGGAGAGCGATCTTCGACCGGCCCGCATCGTGGGCTCCAGCGCCGGAGCTCTGGTGGGCGGCTGCTACGCCGCAGGCCTATCCTGCCCCCAGATCAAAGAGCTGCTCTTCGGACTCACCCGCGCCGACTTCTGGGACCCCCGCCCCGGATTCGGCCTTCTGGCCGGCCGCCGAATGGACGAACTTCTGCGAGTGTCGCTCCCCGCCCATACCTTCGATGACCTCACCGTCCCCTTTGCCTGTTCTGTCTGGCGGCTTCGCACCTTTCGCACCGAAGTCATCGCCGACGGCGATCTACCGCGAGCTCTTCGGGCCAGCGCTGCTTTTCCTGGTCTTTTCCAACCGGTCCGCCTGCAAGGCAGCCGTTACCTCGACGGCGGCATCGCCGACCGCCCCGGCTTCGCCCCACTCGTCGACGGCGAACGCACCCTCTACCACCACCTGGCCGTCTCCTACCTCAAAGCCCCCTCCCGCCCGGGCGTCATCACCCTCGATCTCGGGGAGTTCCCCCGCCTCGGCCCCTTCCGCCTCGAACAAGGCGTAGAAGCCTGGCGTATCGCTCGGGAGCGAACTCTGCGACGACTTGAGTCTTAGCTGCTAATCTCAGTACCGCCCCGGGCACAACTCTTGAGCCGCTTTCCACGGGTCATCGGCCTGTCGCACCGAATCCAGGGTAAAAGGCAAGAGCAACTCGCTGGCAAACTCCGGCGGGTCCTGTGTGACCACCAATTGGCGAAGGATCTTTGCGGCCATCGGATACCACCGGGCCACCTCTCCCTCCCATTTTACGGCCACTCGTTTGGACTTCGTCTGTCGATCTTCGCGAATAAAAGTGAGCTCTTCGTCGAGGATCTGGTCAAATAACTCCAGCGACACCCGACCGTGGGCGACCTCCGCCCAGAGCTCCCACCGAGACCGCTCCGTGGTCGCCAGATCGTCCATGATCCGCACGAAAACC
This sequence comes from Myxococcales bacterium, assembly GCA_007120615.1. Lineage (GTDB taxonomy): Bacteria > Myxococcota_A > Bradymonadia > Bradymonadales > Bradymonadaceae > SKNI01. The sequence continues at coordinate 2,477 of SKNI01000505.1, forward strand.
TCCTCACCATTGGCCGTGTGCATGGTCGCCGGAAGGGCCACACACCCGTTACCGCCGAGCCAGTCGGCGATATATTGGAGCCCCTGAAAAACGTTATAGCGGACCTCCTCCGGGTCGTGATTGGCCACCACATCGGAGACCTCGATATCGGCCGCCAGAACCCCTCGCTGATAAAGAGGGTCGTCGGCGGCGAGCCCTGGAACGTCTTCGCCGAAGACAAATTCTAAAAGTGGTGCGCGCTCGGTCTCGTCGGGAACCAGCGCCTCGATAAGGTCAGTCAAGACTTCCACATCATCGTCGCCGTCCCACCGCCGAAACGCTTCGACCAGCGCGATTCCGGGCCGCACAAAATCGGGGTGCGCCACCCAGAATCCGTCGAGCCCCCGCTTGAGCTGAGTGACCACGTCTTTGATATAGCCCACCATCGTCACCTGATAGGACGCCTCGTTTCCGCCCTCATATAAGATCCCGTACATCCCGCCGATCTTGATCCCATTCATCGGCTTGAGCGCTTTTACCAGGATATGATGGGACTCCTTGATATGATTGATGACAATATTGGGGTCTGCTTTGACCGGGATTCGATAATTGGGGTCGTGGCGAAAGACCCGCGCCGTGGAGGCCAGAAAATCATGCCAGCCGAGGCTTCCACCCACGAAATGAGGCGCCAGAGCCGTGGCCATCTCCCGGATTCGAAAGATGGCTCGTGGATTTTCAAAGACCACAAATACCCGAACCGTGCCGAGCTCATATTCGGGGTGAATCTTCTTGATCTGCGCTTCCGCCGTGGCGATGACATTCTTGAAATAGGCAGCTTCTTCTTCGTTTTCGAGCTTCGGCACATAAAAGATCAACGCCTCCGGCCGACTCCAATTATGAAAGAGGTGCAGCGCAAAGTCGAAGATATGAAGGGGCAGCGGATTTCCCCGCAGCAGGTGATTTCCGTCGGGCAACGCCAGCCCCGGAACTCGCTTGATCGGTCGGGCGAGTCCTTCATCGGCTAACTCGTAGGTCTTTCCACGATCGGCGTCTTCAAATCGAAGCGTCCCGTCGAAGCAGCCCGTCAGATTCTCACAGGCCTGCAAAAACGCCCGCATAATCGGAGTCTTCGAGTCCTCGTTATCGGCTCCCCACCGAGGGACCTCGCCGGAATCTTCTACCAACTCCGCGATGATCGACGGCTCCTCGGCCGGCTTGCGATGGAGCGCGTTCATGGCGTTGATCGACATCTTCGCCGTATCGGGAGGCCCGAAAAGGGTCACCTGTTCGCCTTCCAAAAACTCCGGAATCTCCACCCGTACCAGATCTTCAACAGCGATCTGCTCTGCCTCGGACAAGGGCCCTACCACCACTCGTCCACGGGAATCTTTCTTGGAGATCACCGTTTGATAATCGGGTGACAGATAAGCCCGTCCCACATTTTCTTTTGCACAGGCGGCCACCGTAGCGTCGATAAATTCTCGATCTCGCTCTCGCTGCTCCAATACCTGATTGAGCTCTTCTTTCGTCGCCTCGTATAAGTCGCAGACAAAGCGAAGAGCATCTTCTGTCTCGATATCGGGAAACTCACTTTGCAACCCGGCCGCCACCGTCAATCCGTCCACGCCGGGCACAGACTCACCATCCTCCTCTGCCTGTTGGAGTAGCTCCGAGGAGAGATAATCGAGATAATAAGGAACGTCGTAAGTGGTCATAATTTCTAAGGCTCATCAAAAA
>SKNI01000451.1 GCA_007120615.1 Myxococcales bacterium
CCGAGATCTGGCGAACCATGTACCGCGTAGGGGTCAAGAGCTTCCCCATCGTCGTGGTTACCGCCGTGTTGGTTGGCGCCATCATGGTCATTCAGAGTGGCCTGTATATCGAAGAATTCGGGGCCCACGGACTCCTCGGCTGGGGCGCCGGCTACTCCATCCTGCGCTCGGTGGGCCCGATTCTGATCGGCCTGATGTTCTCGGGGCGGGTGGGCGCCAATAACACCGCAGAGCTTGGAACCATGAAGGTCACCGACCAGATCGACGCCCTTCGAGCGCTGGCGATCGATCCGGTGGTCTATCTGGTGATCCCCCGATTTTTAGCGATGGTCTTGATGATGTTCTTGCTGGTGGTGGTGGGAAATTTCACCGCTCTCATCGGCGGCGCCATCACCAGCCAGTTTTTGCTCGACGTCAACATGGTCCTCTTCTTTCAGAGCGTAGTTACCTATGTGGTGCTCGATGACCTCTTTCACGGATTGATCAAATCGGTGGCCTACGGCTTCGCCATCGCCATCATCTCCTGTCATTTCGGACTCAACACCCGCGGCGGCGCCGTCGGTGTCGGCCGCGCCGTCAACGCCTCCGTCGTGGGAAGTGCTGTCGCCATCTTCGTGATCGACTATACCATCACCTATATCTCTCTCTAAGATACCTATGACCTCCGCCCCCACATCCCCCACCGAACCCGGCAAGGAGCCCACGAATTTTCGTGAATTCCTCACCGCTCTGGGCACTCCCTTTGTGGAAGTAGGAGGCACCATCAAAGGGATCTTCCAGGTCTTCGGCCTGACCCTTTATTATATGGTCCGAGGGCGAACTCGCTGGAGGTCGATCTTTGAGCAATGCCACGAGGTCGGCAATCGCTCGGTGGTCTTCATCGCGGTGACCCTGGGCTTTCTGGGAATGATCCTGATCTATCAGGCTGGATTCCAGACCCTGCGGATCACCGGGGACCTTCAGATGTTGGGCGGACTCTTTTTGCAACTTCTCCTTCGAGAGTTCGCGCCTACTATTGCTGCGATGATGATCGCGACCCGAGTGGCCACGGGAATGGCCGCTCAGATCGGAAGCATGGTGGTCACCGAACAGGTCGACGCCCTTCGGATGTGCGCCGCCCAACCGGTGGATTATCTGGTGGTCCCCCGGTTTATCGCCACCACCATCATGATGGTCGTTTTGTCGATCTTTGCGGTCCTCGTCGCCTATTCGGCCGGCGCCATGACCGCCTACTTCTCGTTCGGACTAAACCCCCGAACTTTCGTCGATATGAGCTTTATCGGCTGGTTCGACATCATCTTAGGACTGAGCAAGGCCACGGCCTATGGAATGGCCATTCCCATCATCGCCTGTCACGCCGGACTCAACGTCTTCGGCGGAAGCGAAGGCGTCGGCCGGGCCACCACCAACGCCGTCGTCAACGCCAGCCTCGCCGTCGTCTTCTTGGACTTCGTCATCTCCGGTCTGGGTTATGTGGTCCTGGGCCTTCTCTCTTGAGAGAGCATCCCCGATTTGAAACGACTCCTCTTCATACCCCTTATTCTACTTACCGGGCTGGGCACTTTTTTTGGCCCCGCCTCCCTGATCACCTTCGAAGTCCCCACCGCCACCGCTCAGAATGTCCACCTCCCGATGGTGGGAAGGCAATTTCCCACCCTGGGACTGGAATTGCACGGCGGCACCATCTTCGACTGGACCGGAGACGACCTCGACTACAGCCCGGTGGTCGGACCCCGGGCTCGGGTCGGCCTGCACCATATCGTGACCCAGCGCCTCTCCATGAACGCCGAGTTCTCCGCCGGGGCCTCCTATTTCGGAGAGCACCCCGTCGCCCCCGAAGGCCAGGGCCCCTCCCAGATTCGTTTCGACTGGAGGCTCGGCCTTCTGGCCCGACACTTCCAACTGGGAGAAGACTCCGGCTGGACCTTCGCCGGAGGACTCAACTACCGCCGGGCCCATCTGCAGGAGGGCTCGTTGATTCAATTCGGCCCCGATCTTCGCCTGGGCCGCTTCCTCTGGACCTCCGACGAACGCTTTCTTATCATCGAGTTGGCCTTCCACACCCCGGTCTTTTCAGGCCTCACCATCTCGGACTTCACCGGAGAAATCGCTCAGACCATCCCCACCGAGTGGTACCACCCCTCAATGAGCCTCGCCATTCAGTGGGCATTTTAACCGGCATTTAGTGCAGGACTATCCCTATGGGTCGTATCGAATTTCGCGATATCTATAAAAGTTTCGGCAGCAAACACGTCCTTCGCGGCGTCGATCTCGTCGTCGATCCCGGGGAGGTCCTCTTTATCATCGGCCAGTCCGGTGCCGGAAAGAGCGTGTTGGTTAAACACCTCATCGGGCTCCTTCGCCCCGATCGGGGACGAGTCTTTCTCGATGACCTCGACGTGACGGATCTCAAAGAAAAGGAGTTTTATCCCATCCGAAAACGGTGCGCGATGGTCTTTCAAAACTCCACCCTCTTCGACTCCATGAGTCTGGTAGAGAACGTGATTCTCCCGATTCGCAAGCATCTGGGCCTCACCGACGAGGAGTCCCGAGACCTGGCGATGGAGAAACTTCGCCTGGTCGGCATGCAGCGCTACTCCGACCGCTACCCGGCCGATTTCGGCGACGGGATGCGAAAAAAGGTCGCCATCGCCCGCGCTCTCACCCTGGACCCCGAATACGTCATCTTCGATGAGCCCACCACCGGCATCGATCCCATCTCGGCGGCCATGGTCGACAAGCTCATTCGACATCTCTCGGACAACGTCGGGGTCACCTCCATCGTCATCAGCCATGACCTGCGAAGTATTTTCGGAATAGCCGATCGCATCGCCATGCTTTATCAGGGCAAATTATTGCTCGATGGCTCCCAGTCGGACTTCAAAACCAGCGAAGATCCCATCGTTCAGCAATTTATCCAGGGGCTCCCCGAGGGGCCAATGGAGGTCTAAATCGGGCTTCCTCCCAGAATGGAGCTACTCCACGGTTGAAAAACCCGACACTTGGGGTAACAATGTGTCGGCTCCAAACTCTTTTTCCGTCGGCGCAACAGCGCTTGCCTTCGACAATCCAGCTCGGATAGTCTCGACTTATGCAAAAGAAAGAAACCGCAATCGAAGTCAAGGTCGGTGCCCTTGTCCTCTTCTCCACCCTGCTCCTGGTCGCCTTTGTTTTTCTACTGGGCGATATGCGCTTTGGTGACAGCCACGATATTCACGTCCAATTTGAGACCGCCGGTGGTCTCAAGCAGGGCGCTGAAGTTGCAATCTCGGGCATCGTCGTCGGCAGCGTCAACCGCCTGGAGTTCATCCGAAACGAGGATCCCGAAAGCGGCCTCCCCGCCGTGGCGGTCCAGGTGACGCTTCGGGTTAACCCGTCCTACGCCGACTCCATTCGACAGAACAGCCGGTTTTATATCACCACCCGGGGCGTTCTAGGCGAGCCCTATGTGGAGATCACCACCCCATCCTTTGACGCCCCCGTCGTGGCCAGCGGAGACGTTCTTCGAGGAGTCGACCCACCTCGGATGGAGATCCTTCTCGGGCAGGCCGAAGAGCTCTTAGAGACGGTTGTCGATATCCTGCGCGAAGATCAGGACGACGTGCGCGACCTGGTCGTCAACGCCTCTTCCTTCTTCAAGACCGTGGGCGGCGCCGTCGGCGACAACCGAGATGCCGTAGACTCCACCCTTCAGAATCTGGAGATCACCACCAACGAGGCTGCCAGCTTCCTGGCCGCCCTCAACGCTGCCATCGGCGAAGACGGACAACGCCTCGACGGCATCGTCTCCGACGCCGAGACCACCGTTCGAAACGCCCGCGGCATCTCCTCCCGCCTCAGCGGACAGATCAATCAGCTCGACCCCATCCTCGGTGACGTAGCCGAGGTCGCCTCCGACGCTCGTGAGATCACCGACTCCACCCGTCGCCTTCTGGTCGACAACGAAGGCCGCATCGTCGCCAGCATCGAGAATGTCGAGACCGCCACCGAGAACTTCCAGCTCCTCTCCGACGACGCCGTCACCCTCATGACCAACGTCTCCGACGGTGAAGGCACCATCGGCGCCCTCCTCGTCGAGCGTGAGATGTACGAAGACCTAAAAGACATCCTCCGCAGCATCAAACAGCAGCCCTGGCGAATCCTCTGGAAAGAATAACTCCACCCGGGAAAGCATCGGAGGGTCAGAAAAC
>SKNI01000360.1 GCA_007120615.1 Myxococcales bacterium
CACTCCGCAACGCGATCGCCTGGTGACAGAATTCGCGAAAAAAGAGACCTAAAAAACCCCGCCAAAGTCCCGAATACCCCATCATCATTGACTCTTGTGCGTCTGTCGGCCTGCCTGCACGTCGGCCTGCCTGCACGTCCGTCTGTCGGCCTGCCTGCACGGCCTGCACGCGGCCTGCCTGCACGTCTGTATCTGGAGCGTCTCCGGGCCGGCCGATTCAGCCTGGCGGATTCATCTGCCGACACGCCAACCGGCGAAGTCACCGGGCTCGCCATCGGTGTGAATGGCCCGCAGTTCCGTTCGACGGCGAAGGACTTCCAGACTGGGAGTAAACTCCTCCTCGAAAGAAAACTCATCGAAATCAGTGTCGATCGTAAACATACCGACCCGTTCACCCTCGGCAGGGACGGTGTAGAACGTCATCCCTCCCCGGGCGGTGGCATAGATACGGCCCACAGCGCGACGGGGGTTTTTTCGCAGGGTGGCGAGGTGATCGCGCTCTCCCAGCAAAATGACGCGGGATCGATTGGCCTGGATGGAGGGCTGGAGGGCGAGCTCCACGGATTCGTTATATTCTCGTCCCGGAAGACCGATGATCAGCGGGTTGGCTCGCAGCCAGGCCACCAACCGTTGCCTCAACCCCATCTGGTTTCGCACCATTCGATTGACCTGATTGGCGGCACGCGTATTGGGTCGGGTTTGCTGCATCTCATCCCATTCCATTGGAGTCAGGGAATTGGCCAGACGCTCTCGGTCGAGGAAGTAGCTGTTTCGGTAAATATTGAAGAGATAGGCGAGTAAAAGAAGTATGAATAGGAGCTGCACAGCCTTCAGGATTCGAGGTCCCCAACATGCCCACCAACCGGCTTCTTCTACGGTGATCTCCACATCTACGAGAAGCGGTTCGGCGCCCTCCACGGTGGGTACCATGGCGATTTGCGTCTGATAGACTCCACCTTCACAACAACCACTGGAACGCACTCGAAAGGCGAGTTTTCCGGAGATCTCGTCTGCAGTAGAGGGGATTATGATCGTGTGCTCTCGGGCTACTTTGCCGCTATCGGGGTCGGTGACGACCCGGCCACGTTCGTCGAGGAGCATCAATTCCAGGTGATGAGTCTTGTCGGGCCAGCTCTTATGATCATCGTCCGGGGTCAGAACCTGAAGCGCCAGGTCCTGGCCATGATTGCTGGTCAATTCGATGATAAAGTCATGACCGGTGCCGGCCGTTGTGGTCAGCTCCACGGGGCTCTCCGTAACCTCCAAGGTTTGATGGAGTTTTGCGCGAAGGGGAATCGAAAGTATCGGCACAGGCTGTGTGTCACCATCGGTCTCGAACTTAATCTGCAGATTGGTATCGATCTCCTTCGTAAAGCTCGACGGGCCACAATTGGGGGCGACGTTAGTGGCGATGGTATATTCCTGGCCCGACGTCAGCGGTTGTAACTCCCCTTCGGCGACGCCGCTCAATTTAAATCGCATGCATTTCGGTAGATCTTCTCGGTCTGCCACGATGAGGCGACCAGGAGTGGTGGGGAAATTGCCCTCCAGCGTAAAGGCCTCGTAATGTTCGCTACCGGGGCGGATATCGCCGAGGTCCACTTCTCCGGGGTCGGCGCCGACCTGACGAGACGAAGCCTGCACGGTCTGAGCCGACCCGGAGAGTTGGATATCCGGCTGGCCCTGAGCCGCCATTGTAATGCGGGGACGCAGAATATGGTCTCCTCGCTGGAGATTGCGGAGTTGGGTCTTAAAGCGCGGGTCATCTCCATCACGGGTGGTGACCACGTGGCGCGACCGATCTCTGGGATTTCGGTGATGGAGTCGGGCTGTGGTCCCGGCGCCGGCGAGGTCATAGGTGACCAATTCACCTCGCTCGTTGACTAGCTCGATGATCGCACATGCCAGTCCACCGTCGGGAACAAAGGAAGCCGGTTGATCGGAGTCGCCGCATCTGCCGGCGGTGACGGTCATCTTCACATCCAGCCGGTAATCGGGAACGGCGACGACCACCCAGTCGCCGTCGCCCGCCGATTCATCGGCTTCGTCTTGATCGAGAATCACAAACTCAACACGCCGGTTCTGTGCGGCCGCAGCCGTTGTCTCTCGCCCACCCGGTGGGAGTGCGACGATGGGTTCACTAAAACCGTACCCTCGAGCGGTCAGCCGGTCGGCCTGGACCCCTTGTTCGATCAGGTATTCGCGCACCGATTCGGCCCGTTCCTGAGAGAGTTTTTTATTATAATCTTCTCCCCCGCTGTGGTCGGTGTGGCCCTGGATCTCGATGCGTCGAATTCGGGTAGCGTCGTTTACCACCTGAGCGATTTCGTCGAGAAGCCCCAGCGAATCTTCGCGCACCGTGGCCCGGTCGTAGTCAAAGTGAACCGCTTCGTTGATCACAATCGCCCGCCGGGTGATCTCCACACGACTCATCGAACCGGCCCCTTCTACGGTTACCTCAACCGGAGATTCAGTGGGTTCGTAGCTGAGCGTGGCAAATCGAAAGGGAAGTCCTTCACCAAATTGATGACGACCCGAATGGGGCTTGCCCGGATCCTTGAGGCGCTGGTCGTCTTGAAGAGGCGTGAGTGTTAAGGAGAGTTCTCTCTCACTGTCGGGAGCCACCGCCATGAGGTGCACTTGTCGGGCTGCGCTATGCGCCGGCAATACACTTCGTCCGGGATAGAGCAGATGGGATTCGGCGCCGCGAACCCGAGAGAGAATCTGCGCGAAGGGTTCAAAGAGCTGAATCGGATTCTCCACGTCCACCCGGGTGTGAACGCCACCGGAACGCCCTGCCATGCGGGTCAGCGCCGGAGAAGGGTTGCGCTCAAAGGGCCATTGCAGAAGGTAGAACTGAAATAGGCCATCTTCATGGGACGAAAGGTCGCTGAGGAATTGATCGGCGTCGATACCGGCTCCCTGACACCGACTGCGTGTCAGAAAGACGACCACCTGCTGGGTGCCCGGACGATAGGAGCTCTGTAACTCCTCATGAACCGCACCAAATGCCTCCCCGCAGGACGCGCGTCTCTGGCTGTAGGAAGCGAGTTCACCGTCCAGATCGATGAGCGCCTCCAGACTCCGGCGATTTTCACTGAGCCGACGAAGAGGAGGCATCTCGGAGCTGTTGAGTGGCAGCACGGTGACCTCGTCGTCGTGATCGAGCATATTCAACATGCCCTGGGCGGCGAAGATGGCCAGTCGATCGGGATCGTCGAAATCCCCTGTAGAGTCATCGATGACAAAGATGAACTGGGCGCTCCCCGCCTGGGCGAACGCCACCAGCGGGAAGAGACAAAAGGCGGCGACCGAAAAGAGTAAGAGTAGATACTTCATGATCTCGCAGGTGGTGGTCACGAGGGGGAACTTCGCACGGGTGTTCAGTCCCGATGCACTACAGAATATAGAGTATTAGGGTAATGGTTGCTTCGTCTCGATGTCTATCCGAAAGGTTTCATCGAATACCGGCCGACGCGAAGAATACTCGGTGCCGCCCCGGCCCACCGGGCGTCTTAGTCTGCGTTCCCCGCACCTCTTGTGCCCCTCACAGAAGGGGCTCCACCACACGGTGCAAGCGGGCTTTCGCGAGCTCCGACCAGGGGATGTCGTCGGTGGCCAGTGTGGCATTGGCGAGGTCTTGCTGGAGGGCGTAGTGGAGGTCGTCGACAGCTGCGGAGTCGCGGATGAGCACCATGGACTCGCTATTATCGATGGCGCTCCGCGGGTCGAGATTATAGGAGCCCACCAGGGCGACTTCCTCATCGATGAGCATGACCTTGGAGTGCAGGGTTTGGTCCCCCTGATATTCATAGATCTGGACACCGCCGCCGATGAATTCCTTATAAAAATTTAGTCCTGCGTAGTAGACGGGTGCGGAGTCGGTGCTCGTCTTGGAGTTGGCCACGACCCGGACCTCTACACCACGCTCGGCAGCGGCCCGCAGGTGGGTTCGGAGTCGCCGAGGGGGAATGAAATAGGCGTTGGCGCAGGCTGGCCCATTCATTGATGGGGTTAAAAGCGATTACTTTTGCACCGCCGTCGGCCAGAGTTTCGAGCATCCCATAAGAAGAGCCAAAATAATGGGTTCCCTGGAATAGCGGTCGTTACAGGCCTGCAGCTCCTTCCAATACCCCAACCCCAATAATTGACCACTTTCCACCCCAAACGCCCGTGCCG
>SKNI01000457.1 GCA_007120615.1 Myxococcales bacterium
GGCGCCGAGCATATCCCGAAGCAGGGCAGGGCGATGGTGGTGGGAAATCACTCCGGCGGCCTCCCCGTGGACGGAGCAATGGTGTTGACCTCATTGCTGATGGAGTTGGAGCAGCCCCGACTGGGGCAGGGCATGGTTGAGAAATTCGCCAACCGCTGGCCCTTTGTATCGCACTGGTTTAGTCGGGTCGGTCAGTTTACGGGACTGCCGGAGCATGCTCATCGCCTCCTGGAAGACGAGCGCTGCCTGATGGTTTTTCCCGAAGGGGCCCGTGGCACGGGCAAATTATACAAGGATCGCTATAAACTGGTCCGCTTCGGGACCGGATTTATGCGCCTTGCTCTGTCCACGGATACTCCGATCGTTCCCTTTGCTTTTATCGGTGGCGAAGAAGCTCTGCCAACGATTTTCCACCTCAAAGGGTTGGCTAATTTCATCGGGGCCCCCTATATCCCCATCTCTGCGTACGGACTTCCCATTCCATTGCCGATTCCCTGTCAGATCTTTTACGGCGAGCCGATGTACTTTGAAGGGGACGGCTCAGAGACCGATGAAGAGGTGTTGGAATTCGTCGATGCTGTGCAGGAGGAGATTCGTGGACTCATCGAGCGGGGGCGGAGCTGGCGTCGAAAAGCATTAGAAGATGGAGAGCTCAGTTCCCGGCCGAAAGAGCCAAAGGAGTTGAAGTCGTGAAGGTATTGGTCACCGGTATTTCCAGCAAATTAGGTCATCTCGTCGCCGTGGAGCTTTTGCGCCGCGGCCACACTGTGCTCGGCGTCGATCGTCGACTCTGGCCAGCATCACCACCGGGAGTGGAGATGTTTCAGACCGATATTCGAAAGCGTCCGGCGGAGGATATCTTTCGGACCCGAAAACCGGACGCCGTCATTCATATGGCCACCGTCACCCACCTCAATCAACGCACCGCCGAGCGCCACCGCATCAACCTCGGGGGAACGAGAGTGGTCTTTGAACACTGCAATACCTACGGGGTAAAGCAGGCCATCTTCGTGGGTCGTCACACCTTTTACGGGGCCGACGCCGAGTCGGCGCTCTATCACACCGAGGCCGAGCCTCCGATGGCGATGGCGACCTTTCCGGAGCTGACCGATCTGGTGGCCGCCGATCTCTTCGCGGGATCGGCGCTGTGGCGTTTTCCCGATATCGACACCGTCGTACTTCGAGTGGTCTATGCCCTCGGGCCCTCGCGACATGGAACCCTGGCGAGTTACCTGCGAGGACCAAGAGTGCCCACGGTCCTGGGCTTTGATCCCCTCTTTCAATTCATTCACGAATTGGACATCGCCACCGCCATCGGCACCGCCTTAGATGCCAGACTCCGGGGAGTATTCAACGTGGCAGGCCCCCAACCGATCCCGCTTTCCCTGTTGATCCGGGCCACGGGGCGAAAGAACCTCCATCTCCCCAGACCAGCCTTTCAGCGATTGATCGGCCGCTTCGGACTTCCCCGACTACCGCGGGGCGCCATTCAGCATATCAAATACCCCATCGTCGTGGACGGATCGGCCTTTCAAGAATCCACCGGCTTTGAGCCGGCCTTCGATGAGGTGCAGACGATGGACGCTTTTACGCTGGCCGATAAGCGTTGGTGAGAACTACTCGTCGTTGCGGGGGACAAACTCCGCATCGATGACCTCACCATCGTTTCGCATCTCCCGCAACGCTTGCCGCGCCGCAGAGACGGCCTCGACATCTTCGCCGTCCGCGATCTCCTGGAGGGTCTTCTTCGCCCGCTCGCTGCCGGATCGCTGAAGCAAGGGAACCACCACCTCTGCGACATCCACAAAGCCGCTCTTCCACAGGTCCCGGGCGCTGCGGTCCAGATCAGCCAGCCCCTCAGGAGCGCCACGAAAGAGCAGGGCGGCGATTCGCCTGGCGCTCGCCTGGTCAGCGTAGGGAAGCAGATTCAGAAGTGCTGAAGCCTCTCGAATGCTCCAGCGCTCAGCCTCGCTGATTCCTTCTTTCGGTGTAGCGGCCATCAATAATTGCAGCGCGGTCACCGCTATTGGGCGATGGCGGCCGGCTCGCTCCAGTTGGGTCAGAGCCAATTGGTGAATGGATTCCACGCCCAGAGTATTCGGGGTGACGATTTTTCGCAGGGCTGACTGCAGATGAGCGACCACTCGTATGGGGTCGGGAGCGTTTCGACTCTCCCTTCGTCGACGGTCATTGATCTCGATGGCCTGGGTCAGGTGGCGTATCAGGTCTGTATCGGACTCGCTGACAATCTCGTCGAGTCCGGCGCTGGCGGCCAGGCTCAGAGAGAGGTCTCGTGAGAGGCTCATCTCCACCAGGTCTCGGGCAAATTGCACCAGTCCCAGGGCACCGATAGCGGCGCAGGCTGCCGATTGATTGAGCACCGAGATGCTCTGCAGGGAACGGCGAATGGCTTCGACTTCATCGGGCCCTGCGCTTGTGGACTCTCCTATCTTCGCCAGAAGTCGAAGGGCCAGAGCTGCCCGTCCACCATCGGGCTTGTCGAGAATGATAGACCCCAGAAAGGGGCGGGCCTTATCGGTTGGATCATCGAGAAGTATCTGAAGTGCATCGGAGCGGAGGTCGCTCTTTTCTCGCAGGAGCCTAACCGCAATCTCTGCAGCTTCCTCATGGCGCTTCCATTGTCGGATCAATTGCCGTTGTCGGGGGCCGGCTGAATCGGAGAGGGCTTTTGAGAGATCGGAGGCCGACTTCAGAGTAGCACCGGAGTCTTCGGGCGCCTCCTGAAGAGCATCCATCGCTCGATGTGCGGCTTCTCGGACATCCTCATCCTCGTCACGTAGCGCATCTTCTACCACCGAGATGGAGCGTTGGTTTCCGGTAAATGCAAGAATTCGTAGTCCCAGACGACGAATCTCAGGAGAGTCCTCCCCGGCGCAGATATCTTCGGCGAATCCTCGCAACCTGCCACGCTCCTCGGGCACATCAGTGCGACGGGCGCGCTTTAAAAGTAGACCCATCGCCATGGCCCGGCCGACCTGCTCATCGATAGTTGTGCGCTCATCGAAGACATAGCGCATCAACGGAAGAGTCGCCTCCGAGGTCATATGCCCCGATAACCAACGCAGCAGGGCGCGGCGAATTCGGTCGTTCACCACTGGAAGATTAGCCAGCACAATGGGGCGGACCTTCCCGGGTCGCGCCGAAAAATTCGTGAGAATGGTGTCCTGCAGGTGGGCATCGGGATGGTCCAGGCGGTCGATCTGCTGGATGATTGCGGCCTTGTCCGTGGTCATGAAGCATCCTCAAGTCGTAGCGTGAGCGGTAATGAGCGAAGCATATTTTTACTTTCTTGACACGATCGGCGGCCATGTTAGCATCGACCTCGACTTGATGTCAGTACATCGTTGCTCAATGAGTTTGAACTCGTTGACCAACTCCTCTTTTCCAATTTCCGGCCCCTGCGCCGAATCATGGAGATAAGAGGGACCCTGCGCCAGGAGGCCTGGATTTGAAGGACCGAATATTACCCGGAAGATATTGGAAACCGGGATCGTTTTGGACCACCGTCCTATTCGGTCCGGCGCTGATCTGGACCACCGGCTGTGCAACGCCGGCTCCCGAGGTGTCGCCCGACGACGTTCGCGCCGTTCAACAGCGCGTGGAGGACGTGGAACGCACCAATGGTCGATTGATGGTGCGCGTCGAAGAGATGGAACGACAGGTCTCCTTGATGCAAGACCGGGTGGAGTCAAACCGAATCGTATTACAACGGCACGGATATCTCCGCCAGCGCGGCGACTCCTACGCCCAGGCTCCGCGTCAGCAGGAGAGACAAGAGCGGCCGGGGCCGGCTCCGCAGTCCCATTATCCCCATCAGGATGAGTACCAGGCCGACCCGAGCATGAATCAACGAATTCAACGCCGAGGCGGGGCATCGATTCCGCTCTCCAATCAGCAATCCGGGCATTCCGATTCTCAGGAGCCGGTGACCACACCGGAAGAGATCGAGATCCATCATCCCGAAACAGAAGGCGATGAGATCGTCATCACCAATGAGAAGTTGGAGCAATATTTCGGCTCTTCCTCCTCCGCCAGTTCCAGACAGCGAGCATCGAGCAGTTCCTCAACATCTTCTAGTTCCAGTAGCCGTCCCTCAGGGCGTACCGCCCACGCCCCGGTGACCAGTGAACGACTTCCGACCACCGAAGAGTTGGGA